>JBPYEE010000701.1:0-8627 GCA_051985095.1 Vicinamibacterales bacterium
TTCGGGGCGATGCCAATGGGCATCAACGTCCGCCGGCATGCGTCGTACATGTGCCGCATGACCAGCCGCATGTCGTTGTAGTTCGGGGCGGGCGATCCCTCGAGATCGGACCCCACGGTCGGGCGAAAAACGCAGACGGTCGGAAACGCGCCAATCGCCGTAATCCGATCGATGGCTTCGAGCGTCCTGGCGACCGGTTCGAGGCCGCGATGATCTCGCCGGAGACTGCGCCGTACGGCAGCCGATCGACGCAGTAGCGCATCGCATCGAAGTAGAGCTGCTGACCATGGACGCGGGCCTTGCCTGGACAAATGCGCGCGAACCACTCCGGATCCAGCAGCTCGAGACAGAACGACACATGATCGACGCCCGCGCGAACCAGCTCGTCGTAGCGTTGAAAGTCGCGCTCCGGCGCGAGCTGGACGCCGACGAGGAGCCCGACGTACTTCTTGATCGCCCGGACGTACGGTGTGACCTGCTCGATGGCATGGCCGCCCTGGAACCCACCGTTCAAGTGGACGAACGTGATGCCGGATTCCCGTTTCGCCGCCTGGCAGGTCTCCACCACATCCGCGATCGATTTCTCCACGACCTCGTTCGGGCCAATGTTGCGGCCGGTCGTGCAGAACTTGCGAAGCCGTCCAGAACGCACAGACCGGATTGACGTAGATCGCGAGATACGTTCCCTGGAGGACGCCGACCCGCTGCATCGGCACATGACGCGAGGTGAGCTGTCGATACCAGGCCGGTTCCCCGGGAAGTCGCACGGCGTACTGCGCCTCGTTCCGGCCGTCCACGATCCGGTAGCCGCGATCCGGACCACCGCTCAAGCGATACGGTGAGGTTCGCGCGAACGGCTCGTTGACCGGAACGTTGACCCACACTTCGCGCTTGAGACGAGACTGCGAGGCGATTGCGATTTCAAGTCCGGATCCGAGCCCTGCGCGTGTGCGTGCCAGCGTGCGCGACCCTGCCAGCGAGACGTCCCCGGGGACGCGGACGCCGTGGCAGAACAAATCGATCTCGAGCTCGCACGCATTTAACGACATAGCGCATTCACCTCGTCGGCAATCGCGATGCCACGCGAATTTTCACGTGTGTTTGGGGGGTATTTCGTGCCGCTGCCGGATTCCCGGCAACACCCGCCGAAATCAGGCCTTTTCTACGAGGTCGCCTCTAGCACAGTGGTTGCAGTGGTGGTCCTCGGCGGAGGGGGAGCAGCCACGCGTGTGGACGACGGTTGACGGCAACGACGCTCGAGTCGCGGTTCCAGGCGGTCGCGCAGCACGATCAAGCGCATGATGACGAGCTCGTCGACCGTGCACGGCATCAGATCACCAAACGCCCTGCGCTCAATCGACAACTGGCGACCCGGCCCGCAGGTTCGCCCCCACGGTGACATGTATGGACCTCACTACGCGGTATCTCGGACTCACGCTGTCGAACCCCTTCATGCCAGGCGCCTCGCCGCTCGCGGATTCGATCGAGAGTGTGCTGAGGCTCGAGGACGCGGGCGCCCCGGCGATCGTCCTCAAATCACTGTTCGAGGAGGATATCCTGCAGTCCGGGGAGCCGGCGGACCACTACCTCGAGCAGTTGCTGCGCATCAAGCAACGGACGCGGGTGCCGGTCATTGCATCGCTCAACGGCACGACGGCCGAGGGCTGGCTTCATTATGCACGGCTGATCGAGCGAGCCGGTGCGGACGCCCTGGAGATGAATTTCTATCACGTCGCGACCGATCCGTTGGAGGACGCCGCGAAGGTCGAAGGGCGTCTGGTCGACATCGTCGCCGTTCTGAAAGAATCGATTGGCATTCCGCTCGCCGTCAAACTGTCCCCATTTTTCTCCTCGCTGCCCCACCTGGCCAGGCGGCTCGATCAAGTCGGTGCCGACGGTCTGGTGCTGTTCAACCGCTTTTATCAACCCGACATCGATCCTGACACGCTGAACCCGTCCCTGGTGCTCGACCTCTCGACCTCGGCGGAGTTGTTGCTTCGGCTGCGCTGGATTGGCATCCTCTACGGCCGCGTTCGCTCATCGCTGGCGCTGACGGGCGGGGTGCATGAAGTGATCGACGCCGTCAAAGCTCTGATGGCGGGCGCAGACGTCGTTCAACTCGTCTCCGCCTTGATCAGCGGCGGCCCGAAGCGCCTCGCGTCGATTCGCCACGGGGTTACGCGATGGGCCGACGAGCACCGTTACGAATCGCTGAATCAGCTCCGCGGCGTCGCAAGCCGCGCGCAGCTGTCAGAGTCCGGGGTCTTCGAACGGGGCAACTACATCCGCGTGCTCCAGGCATGGCATGGAGGTGACTCATGATTTCTCTGAAACGCATCCTCGTCGCCACCGACTTCGGCGAGGCGGCCGAGGCGGCGCTCTGCTACGGACGCGAACTCGCGAGAGCCTTTGGCGCCCGGCTCGACGTCGCGCATGTCGTCGAAAACGTGCTGGCACGCGGCTTTGGCGCCGATGGCTATGTCGCGTCGTACCCCGACCTGCAGCAGGATGTCGAGCAGGCCGCACGCCGGCAGCTCGACTCAATCGTCACAGCCGAGGATCGCGAGACGTTGCAGGGGTGCGCGGTGCTGCTGACGTCGAACTCGCCGGCCTACGCCATCGCGCGCTACGCACGCGACGAGAAGGTCGACCTGATCGTCATGGGCACCCACGGGCGCGGCGCCTTCGCGAAGTTGCTGATGGGTAGCGTCGCCGAGCGTGTCGTGCGGACGGCGCCGTGCCCGGTGTTGACGGTCCGGCACCCAGAGCACGAATTCCTCCTGCCGGACGCACTCGTCGCAGTAGCCAAGAGCTGACGTGCAGCCGCTCTCACCCCCGCTGCCGGCCACCGATGACGCGGCGATGCGCGCCGTCCTGCGCGATGGCTCTTCGGTTGCCCTCAAGATCGCCGAGTCCGCAGATCGCGAGGCCCTTCGACGGTTCTTTCACGACCTGTCGCCCGAATCGCGGCGCCGGCGATTCTTCGCGATCGTCGAACCGTCCGATGAGCTGATTACCCGGCTATGCAACTCGGGTGATCCCACGCTCGCGGTGACGCTCCTGGCCATGCGCCACGTCGACAACGAACTCCGTCCGATCGCGGTTGGCTCCTATTTCAGCGTCGGCCCCGGGGTCGCCGAAGTGGCGTTTGCCGTGAGCGACCCGTTTCAGGGAAAAGGGCTCGGGACGATCCTGCTCGAGCGGCTCGCGACGATTGCCGCCGGCAACGGCTTTCGCCGCTTCGAAGCAATCACGCTGCCCGAAAACGCACAGATGCTGGACGTGTTCAACGAGTCCGGGTTCGAGATTCGATCGAAGACCGAAGCGGGCACGATCGGCTTGCAGCTCTCGCTCGGCCCGACCTCGGACACGGTGGCCCGCGCGGAGCGTCGCATGGCGCTCGCCACCGCCGCGTCGCTGCGACCGATGCTGCAGCCGGAGTCGGTGGTGCTGGTGGGCGCGTCGCGCGATCCGGCAAGCATCGGACATCGGATTCTTGCCGCGTTGCGCAAGAACGGTTTTACGGGTCGCATTTACGCGATCAACCCCCGCGCCGCCGACCTCGACGGGCAGCCGTGCTACACGGCGGTCGCCGACGTCCCATCCGGCGCCGATCTCGCGATCATCGCCGTCCCCTACCCACTGGTCCCCGGCGTCGTGGACGAGTGCGCCGCCGCGAAGGTCAAATCGCTGATCGTCATCACGGCCGGATTCGCCGAAGCGGGTGCCGACGGACGGGTTCGCCAGCAGGCGCTCGTCGAACAGGTCCGGGGCCATGGCCTGCGCATGGTCGGACCCAATTGCATGGGCGTGTTGAACGCCGATCCGGCTATCCGTCTGAACGCGTCGTTTTCGCCGATCTTCCCGCCAAGCGGAACCGTCGCGCTCTCGTCGCAAAGCGGCGCGCTGGGAATGGCGATCCTGGGAGCTGGCGGCGGAGCGCGGGGTCGGCCTGTCGACGTTTGTCAGCGTCGGCAACAAAGCCGACGTCTCGACCAACGACCTGCTGCAGTACTGGGAGGTCGACCCGACGACGTCGGTCATCCTTCTGTACGTCGAGTCCTTTGGGAATCCGCGGCGATTTGCGCGCCTCGCGCGACGAATCGCACGGACCAAGCCGATTGTGTGCGTCAAAGCGGGCCGGACACGCGCCGGCTCACGGGCCGCCGGCAGCCATACGGCAGCGCTGGCCGCGAGCGACACCGCGGTCGATGCCCTATTCCGCCAGTCGGGCGTGCTGCGTGCCGAGACCCTGAACGAGATGTTCGACCTCGCCGCGTGCCTGGAGGCCCAGCCGCTGCCAGCCGGGCACCGCGTGGCCATCGTCACGAACGCCGGGGGACCGGGCATCCTGGCCGTCGATGCCTGCGAATCCGTGGGCCTCAGCGTCGTTGAGTTTTCGGCCGAGACGCGCGCACGATTCGCCGACTTCCTGCCGGGCGAAGCGAGCGTCGGCAATCCAGTCGACATGGTCGCGTCCGCCGGACCAACCGAATACCGACGCGCGATTGAAGTGGCCCTGACGGCGTCGGATACGGACGCGCTCATCGTCATCTATACCCCGGTTGATTTGGATGGCACCGAAGCCACCCTGCAGGCGATTCGCGAAGGCATCCTCGCCGGCCGCCGGGCTGGCGTGACCGGAAAACCGATTGTCGCCGTGCTGCTGGCCGATCCAGGCCGCCCCAAGCCGCTCGTCATCGATGGCGAACGCGTGCCCGCGTATGCGTTTCCCGAAAATGCCGCGCGCGCACTCGGCAAGGTCGCCGCCTACGCGAGCTGGCGCGCCCAGCCGCCCGGCTTACTGTGGACCTTCGAGGACATTCGCGCAGATGACGCGCGCGCCGTCTGTCGCGAGGCCCTGGCTTCACGCGGCGAGGGGTGGCTCGGCGCGGACGAGACCCGCGCGGTCCTGGCCGACTTTGGTCTGCCGTTGGCCGCCGGCACGGTCGCGCGATCGGCTGACGAGGCGGCAGCCCTCGCGCAGGTGATCGGCCTGCCCGTTGCCGCGAAGCTCGCGGCGCGCACACTGACGCACAAAAGCGACATCGGTGCCGTCCGCCTGAATCTGACCAGCGAAGCCGCCGTGCGACGCGCCTATACCGAGATTCTGGCGCGGGGACGAGCCCTCACGTCACCCGCGGACATCGACGGCGTCCTGATTCAGGCGATGATCAGCGGCGGTGTCGAGACGATGATCGGCGTCTCCGAAGATCCGCTGTTTGGACCACTCGTGGCGTTTGGGCTGGGCGGCATTCATGTCGAGATCCTCGGTGACGTCCAATTCCGCGTGGCGCCGCTGACCGATCGAGACGTCGACGAGCTCATTCACGGCATCCGCGGCCTGCCGTTGCTGCGCGGATATCGCGGGCACGCGCCTGCGGATCTCGATTCCATCCGCGACCTGCTCCTGCGGGTGTCCCGTCTGGCCGTTGAAATCCCCGAGATCGTCGCACTCGACCTGAATCCGGTCATTGCATTGCCGTCAGGCCGCGGCTGCCGGATCGTCGACGCCCGCGCGGCCGTCGGGCGGGCAAACCGTCGAGCCTGACGGGATCCGGACCAGTTGGACGCGGGCACCGACGCGGCTGAGCACCTCCGAGCGCGAATCGAGAAACTGAAGGCCGGAATCGTCCGGTCAAACGCGCTCATCGCACGTATCAAGATCACCGGCATCGAGGTCAGCTATCAGGAACTCGCGCTGCACGAAGCCGGCTCGAAGGTAACCCTCGCGGGCACGGAACTGCACGCATTCGATCTGGGCCGTCGACCCGATCGTCGCCCCAGGGCTCACGATTGTTGCGGATGCGAATCGCGCGGGACAGAAGGGTTTGAGCGAACTGACCTGTCGACGCGGCGACCTCGCCGTCTCGCTTGCTGCCATCCTGCTCGTCGTCGGCTTCGCGCCGACGGTGCGCCAGATCGAGCACGGGCAGGCGCGCGAGGAACACGGTCAAAGGGCGGCTATCTGGTAGACAATCCGCTATGTGGTGAGCGCCATTCGCCTCGAAGCGCTCGGCAAGCGGTTCGGCCGGGTGACGGCTCTAGATGGCGTCTCGTTCGAGGTGCAGCCGGGCGAAGCCTTTGGCTTTCTCGGTTTGAACGGGGCCGGGAAGACCACGACGATTCGGATCCTGCTCGATCTGGTGCGGCCGACCACAGGTCGAGCGTTCGTCTTCGGCGACGACTGCCGCACGAACGGTCTCGCCGTGCGAGCTCGGATCGGTTATTTGCCTGGCGAACTCGGGTTTTATGGCGACATGACCGGCGCGGCGACCCTGGACTTTCTGGCGCGCCTCAGCGCCCGGCCAGTCGACAGCGCGTGGCGGCGCTGGCTCCTCGACCGGCTCACGCTCGGACCGGGCGACCTTCGCAGGCCAATTCGTGAGTACAGCACCGGCATGAAGCGAAAACTCGGGATCGTGCAGGCATTTCAGTCCCAGGCGCCGCTGTTGATCCTCGATGAGCCCACTGACGGCCTCGATCCGTTGATGCAGGAAACGGTCTATGACCTGCTCGCTGAAGTGCGGCGCCGAGGGGCGACGGTGTTCATGTCGTCACACGTGCTGCCAGAAGTCGAGCGCGTGTGCGACCGGATCGCACTGCTGCGCCGGGGCCGCCTCGTCTTGGTATCCGCCGTCGCGGACGTTCAACGAATGGCGCCCCGGACCCTTCGCGTTGCGTTCACCGCTGACGTCATTCCGCCCACGACCACATGGCCCGCCGGGATCGAGGCGATCGCCCTCACGCCACGGGAGTGGCGCTTGCGCGTGGTCGGTCCGCTTGGCGCCCTGATAGCCATCATCCGTTCCCTACCGGTCGAGGACATCGACGTGCGCGAGCCGCACCTGGAGGACGTCCTGCGCCGCTACTACGATGAGGAGCCCGCCAGATGAGGGCCGTCCCCGTCCTCGTTGCCCATTCGTTCCGGAGGATCGGCACGATGCTCGTCGGGCTCACGGCGCTGCTCGCCGGATTTGAATTCCTGTTGACGCAAGTCGCGTCGTATCTCATGCGCCACAGTTATTTCGGTCAGCTCTCGACGATGATGCCCGACTTCGTTCGATCGATGATGGGACCCACGTCGCTCGCCTTCATGTCGTTTTCCGGCATCGTCTCCTTTGGCTATTTCCACCCCATGGTCATCGCCGCGACAGTGTGGCTGTCGATCGCGATCGCGACCGAGCCCGCCGGGGAAGTCGAGACGCGGTTTGTCGACCTGACGCTGGCGCACGAGCTGACCCGTCTCGACGTCATTCTCCGGACCCTCAGCGTGTTCACCGGCGCCGCCGTCTTCATCCTGAGCTTGATGATGATCGGGACGTGGGCCGGGCTGACGTGCTGCACGCCGCCGGAGGCGCCGAAGCCTGCCGCCCGTCTGATCCTGTCGCTCGCGTTCAGCCTTGGGAGCCTCATGGCATGCTGGGCCGGTGTTGCGCTCGCTGCGGCGTCCGTCGCCCGCCGGCGCGCGGTGGCCGCCGGCAGCGTCGGCGTTGCCGCGCTCGGGGCATTCCTCCTTGACTACGTCGGACGCGCCTGGGAACCGGCGCGCGCCATCAGCGCGCTCTCACCGTTTCATTTCTTCGATCCGGCGCAGCTCATCATGGGCGCGCCGCTCGACGCGGCAAAAGTCGGCGTGCTCCTCGCCATCGGTGCGACAGGTGCAGTCATCGGAGCCCTCGCCTTCATGCACCGTGATATCTGAGAGGCGCGAGGCCATCGCGTGGAAACCGGCTGGATTCCGAGGAGCCGCGCGGCTACGCCGACCGTTGCCACGACGCCGACGGCCAGCGCATCGGCTCAGTGGTCCGCCCGCGCGCCGGCGACATTTGCCGCAGCTGCGCGCGTTCGGCGCACGAGCAAGGTCATCGCCGCGATCGTCGCACAGCCCATATGCGATCGCCACTGCCACGGCCGCGCACGATCCGCGGGGCGTTGCCGCGCACGCGTGCGGACGCCACGCCGTGGCCGGTCACACATGCGGGAGCCCGAGACCAGGTCGTGCCCGCCAGCGATCCGTGGGCCGTGGTCCTGAAGGCGACCGCCATGGCGTTGGTGACAGCACGCGCAGGACCTCCAGCCTGGCACGCCTCACGGGGCCTGCCAGGCTGCAGAGAGCGACGACACGGCGATCGGCGTCACGGGGTCGTCGGTCCACCGGTTGCCCTGTGACTGCTCTTCATGTCACCGCAACAGGGCCGCCGACTTCGCGGAGAGGTGCAGCGAGGATACCGCTCGCCTCCGCTCAGCACTCGCGGCCGACGCCGACGCCGACCATCGTGTCGACGCCCCTCGCGTGCGACGTCGCCGGGTGGAGCGCGACCTTCAGTACTCCGTCGCGCTGATGGCTAAACAGATCGAACGCCGTCTCTATCTCGTCGAGCGAGAAGTGGTGTGTAACCAGCGGCGTCAGGTCGACGCGACGATGTTCGACCATCGCCATCAAGCGGCGCATTCGTTCCTTCCCGCCCGGGCACAGCGTGGTGACGATTGTCTGGTCGCCCAGACCGGCATGGAAGGCCTGGTACGGCGCGATTAGCTTGCCGGAGTACACGCCGAGGCTGGACAACGTTCCACCAGGTCGAATCGCGCGGAGTGCGTTCTCGAAGGTCTCCTGCTTGCCAAGC
>JBPYEE010000702.1:0-2440 GCA_051985095.1 Vicinamibacterales bacterium
AGCATCGACGGCCGGGTCGCGAACCCCTCGTACCAGCGGGCGAGGCGCGGCCGTCGTTCCCGCCAGACATCGGCCGGATAGCGAAAATCCATGTAGCCGCACGCGACTGCGGCGCTGATGTGGGCGCACGTGAGTTTGCCCTCAAGCGTTGCGGTCTCGCCCTCAAGCGCGTCGAGGCAGCGCATGATGCGGTCGCGCTGCTTGGCGACGAAGTGTGCCGAGGGGGCGTCGCGCAGGAGTTCGGCGCGGCGGGCGATCATGGCCTCGAGCGCTCCGTCGGCGATCGCCACGAGCCTGAGGCAGTGCCAGCGCCCCGGCCCGGCACGAGGCAGGAGCACGGGACGCTCGACCAGCGACTGAAGATGGTCGCAGATGATGTTGGACTCCGGGATGGCGATGCCGTCGTCGGTAAGAAGGGTAGGGATGCGGCCGACCGGGTTGGCGGCGATGAAGTCGGCGGCGAAAGCGATGGTGCGGTCGCCCCACTGGTGCGGCCAGAAGGTCGGATGGATTGTGATGCGGTGGGCAAGGTCGAGTTCGATCGCGGTCACCATCACCTTGCGCACGAACGGCGAAGCGGGGGTCCAGAACAGCTTCACGGTTGAGGCCTCGCGGCTTTGAGGACATGGCAGCGACATACGGCAGCTCGGGAGCGCGGGCGGTTCGGTTCGGAGCGCCGCGCCCGCGGAGATTGCCCGGAACGCGCCGGTGCCGCCAGCGCCTTCGGAAGTTTGCTGCCGGGGTCGGGGTTGCCGGCGCGCCGGCTCATCGTTCCGGGACCGCCGTCACGCGCCGGCGGCACGGCGGTGCCGGACGGCGGTTGCAGACGACAGCGAGCTGACGACGGCAGAGCCGACAGTAGGGGGAGGCGCGTGACTAACGACGGCGCAATCACGGGTCCGCCGAATCTGTGATTAGACCAGTTCCAGATTGTAGCTGTTCGAATTTGAAGGTCATTCTTCGTCGGTTCTCATTACTGCGGAGATTGATCAAATTCTAATAACAAACTGTTCGAAATACCTGGACCTGCCGAGAAAATTGCGATTACCGTGGCGCCGCTTCGGGGACTGAGTACGATTTGGGGGTGAAGTGATGAAAACCGCCGTGTTGTGCGTGGGCTGCCTTGCGCTCGCAGCCGCGGCCGCAGCCGCGAGCGAAGCGCGATCCCAGGAGAGTTCGCAGCCTCCCGTGCACTCGGACGCGTCGCAACTGCCGCCGCTCGAGGTCAACGAGCCCGCGCGCAAGCCGCGGCGTACCCGGAACGCGGCCAGCACCCAGGCCGACAGCGCCGCACGGCGCCAGCGCGCCGCTGAGCGCGCGCCGACCGCCCCGGCGCCGTCGCCGACGCCACCCGACGGCCTGGGCATCGGCAATAACGCCACCAACACGGTGCCGCCGCTGCAGCAGGCGCCGGCGCTCGGCAAGACCGGGACGAAAGTCGGCGATCTGCCGGCAAGCGTGCAGATCATCCCGCGCGAGGTCGTCAATCAGCAAGGCGGCACCATGCTGAACGACGCCATCACCAATGCGAGCGGCATCGTCCAGGGCGGCCAGGATTCGAAGGGCTACTTCGATCATTTCCTGATCCGCGGCCTCAACGCCCAGGTCTACACGGACGGGTTTTCGGACGGCGACCAGCTCGGCGGCCTGTCGCATTCGCTCAACGGCGTGCAACGGGTCGAGATCCTGGAAGGCCCGGGCTCGGCGCTGTTCGGCAGCGGCCCGCCCGGCGGCACCATCAACGTCGTTCACTTCGCGCCGTCGCCGGATTTTCACTACGGCGCCAGCGTGCAGGCGGGGTCGTTCGGGACCATCACCAGCAACGCCTACGTCACCGGCCCGTCGACCCTTCCCGGCATGAACTATCGCATCGACGCCACGGTGTCGCACGCGGACGGATTCCGGGACCTCACCAACAGCGACTACGAGCTCAGGCCGGACGTCGTCTGGAACGTCAACAACCACACCTTCGAGTTCAGCCTCGACGCCCGCCAGCTCCACCAGACGCCGGATTCCTACGGCATGATCTACTTCAACGGATCTCCCGCCGGCGGCGCTCCGATCGGTGCGAAGTACTCGACGCCGTTCGCCTCTGCCGTTCAGGATCTGGTTCGCCCGACCGTGACCGACAAGTGGTGGATCAGCGACTATCTCACCATCAACAACCGGTTCTCGTATCTTTACAGGGACATCGACGTGCTGGGGAACGGCGACAGCACCAGCACCCATGTCGCTGCAGACCCAGCCTCGCCGAGCGGGTTCGACGTCGTCGGCCGGCAGCTGCGTCACCAGCACGATCGCGACAGCGATTTCGACTATCAGTTCGAACCGGTGTGGAGATTCAACACCGGCGGCGTCGGCCATACGCTGCTGACCGGGTTTGAGTACATGCATCAGACCATGGACACCCAGCGCTCGACTGCGGACCTTCCCAACATCG
>JBPYEE010000703.1:0-7972 GCA_051985095.1 Vicinamibacterales bacterium
AAACGCCATCCCCATTCTGGTGGACGGCGCCCTCAATCGCCACAGTACGCCGGGGATCGACCGTGTACGACGCTCGTCCGATGACCGATTTCGCGATGCCCAGGTCGGGGGCGAAACTAAACCCGCCGAGAACGGACTGCGTCATGACGTCGCCAATGTAGCCGCCGTCGAACACCCACTCGCCCCGCTGCCGCTCGAGTTCGACGACATACAGGACATATTCGTTATGCGGGGCGGCCGGATACGTGAAATAGGCGGTCTCGCCTTTGATCGTCGCCCAGGGCGTGGGAATTGCGACGTCGGCGCCGTAGGTTCGCAACTTCGGAAAGAGCCGCGTCAAATCAACGACGGTCTCGCCGATCGGTTGCATCCCAATGTCTGGCAGGTAGTTGTACCCGTTGAAGTAGGACAGCGACCCTTCGAAACGGCTGCCCGTGTGACTCCACCGGATCCCCTCCTCCGACCCCGTCGGCAGGATCGAACCGCCGTCAATCAGGGTCAGGCCTGCGGCAGCTGGCGGCACAACCGTCCACCGCTGGTCGAGCAACGGCAGCCGCGCCGGCGTGAAGTGCGGCGACCAGACGACATCAAGCGTCTCAGGCCCGATCTGCAGCGTCGGCCGGACGGCGATGACGGGAATCAGGTCGGTGTCGATGACGTTCATGTAGTCGCGCGGTGCGAACCGATCGGTCGGGTTGAGGATGTCAGCACGCCCCCACCGGACGAACTGCTTCCCAATGGTGAGGTTGAAGCCGCCAGCGGTCAGGGTCGCCGACAGGCGGCGCAGCGCGACCCGTGGTCGAAGCACGCCGCGATCGTCCCAGTCGAACCGCCAGTCGTCTTCCACCTGATTGTGCGAATTCGCACGAAAGTCGATGCCGCCGTCCACTTGAAACCAGCGTTTGGGTTTCCAGAATGCCTCTTCGCGCATCAATAGGTCTCCGACCCCCTGCACTGAATCGTTGGTTGCCGGCTGTGGAAACGCGTAGCCGGTTGCCTGGATGAACCCGCGCTCTGACGCCGTCTCCTGGGCGGCGGCCGGTGTGGGACCTGCACATACGGCAGCACCGCACACCAGCGCAACTGCGCAGCTGGTTGATCGCCACCCTTGCCGAGGATGTGCCGCCGCCATCAAGCGGCGTACCGCACGTCGTCGACGATCCGGCCGTCTCGAATCGTGAGGCACCGTTCGCACGTGCGCGCAACGGTCATGTCGTGGGTCACCATCACCACCGTCGAACCGAGGCGGACATGCAGGTCATGAATCAACGCGAGAATCTCCGTGCCGGTGTTGGTGTCGAGATTCCCGGTGGGCTCGTCGGCCAGCAGAATCGGCGGGTACACGGCCAGCGCACGAGCGATCGCGACACGTTGCCGCTCCCCTCCCGAGAGTTCCTCGGGCAGATGATTCAGGCGGTGCGACAGACCGACAAGGTCGACGAGTTCCCGCGCGCGATCGGCGGTCTTCCCGCGAGGCCAGCCGCGCAGGTGCAGCGGCAACGCAACATTCTCTGCACACGTCAACGTCGGCAGCAGGTTGAAAAACTGGAAGATGAATCCAATCTTGTCTCGCCGCAGCAGCGTTACTGCCTGATCGGACAGGGTGGAGAGCGCCTGACCGTCGATTCGAATCTCACCCGCGCTGGGACGATCCAGCGTGCCGATCAGGTTGAGCAGCGTTGACTTGCCGGATCCGGAGGGTCCGATGACCGAGACCATTTCGGCCTTCGGCACCGCGACCGTCACGTCATCGAGCGCGACGACACTCCGCTTGCCATCGAATGCCTTGGTCACACCAGTGAGTTCGATCATGCCGATTGCGTTCGCTGCTGATTCAAATCTCGGCTGAAGCCGGCCGGCGCGGTATGTCTCCGAACGACGAGACCCCGCGCGTGCAACGCGTTGAAACGACGTGCAAAATGAGCGGGACTGAATGCCTGGTTGCTGCCGCGCTCCGCGACTACTTCGTTTCGTCGAATGGTGAAAGGATGCGAATCTGTGCCTCGTAGAGCCAGGTGCTCCGACATTGAGGGCATTTGCCCGGCTTCATCAATTTGTCCTCGCCGAACGTGAAGCCGCATGAGCGACAGCGCGCCGGCTCGATGGTCACCTGATGGCCGCCCGCGCGCGCGGACCGTATCATGTGACGCAGGTCATCTTCGACATCGCCGCGCTTCAACCCGAGCTCACGCGCGAGCGACGACACAGACCGAGGTTCGCTCGTCAGAATTTGCAACAGGACTTTTCGGACGGTCAACGTACCACGATCGGCGCTCACGAGGCGTCACGAGTTCAACTCGTGAGCCCGTGGCACCTCTTGAACGATCAGCGCTTCAATTGATCCACGTACCAGGAAACCCGCGCGTCTGAATCGCCATGCGACTCGAAACCCAGCACCTGGTACCGGACGACGCCGCTCCGGTCGACATAGAACGTTGACGGCAAATCGTTGAACCCCATCGCGCGTTGCATTTCCGCGCTCGAGGCGCGGACGACCGTGAATGGGAACTTCATCTCATCCAGATACCGCTGCAACCGCTTCGCATCATCGTCGATGGACACGAGCAGGAACGCGACGGACGGATCGCTCTGGAATTTTGAATACACTGCCTTCAGGTGCGGCAACTCCGCACGGCAGACCCCTCACCAGGAGGCGAAGAAGTTCAGCAGCAAGACCTTCCCCTGCAGGCTCGCCGTGCTGAACGGCTTGCCGTCGAGTGTCGTCAGGGTGAGCTTCGGGACCTTCTTGTCGACGAGGCTCTTGAGGGCCGCCGCTTTGCGCTGCTCGCCCTTCGCGGTGAGTTGCTTGTCCAGCCAGCTGTCGAACGGTTCGGCACCGGAATAGCTGGCCTCTAACGCCTGCTTCGCGCGGTCGCGCGCGGGCTGCGGGGCGCCGCCGAACCCGCCGGATAAAGAAAGCACGTTCAGGTAGTGGTCGCGCGCACGATCCGGCTCGTTCTGAGACCGCGCGTACTCGGCGAGGTGGAGCTGATTGGTGAAATCAAGGCCGCGGGATCCGCGTTCCGCTTCCTCGAGCCTCGCGCCCGCCTGCGGGTAGTCCTTCTTCATGAACAGCGCCCAGCCGGTCAGGTCGGCCGCCTGCGCCCGCGCGCGGCTTCGCGATCCGTCAGCCTTGCCCGACATCTGGTACGCGCTCAGGTTTTCATCGATGAAGCGGTCCGACGCGGCAACACCACGCTCCGCCAGCGCCATCGCGCGGTCATATTCGCCACGATCGATCAGCACCTGGGCCCCGGCAAAATACGGCGCGGGGTCTGCCTGCGCCTTGATTCGCGCTTCGATCGCCGCGACAACATCTGCAACGGGCACATTCGCGTCACGGCCAGCCGTGATTTTCTGATCGAGCGCGCGGATCTCGGGTCGGGGCGGCGCCGGATCGACTTTGTCGGCCGCCGCGAATCCTTCGGCCGCTTTCAGGGCCTCCTGCGCCGACGCCCGATTTGGGTCGGCCGCAAGGGACGCTTTCAGCTCCGCGACGGCCCTGGATCGATAGGCCGGTTCGTCGTGGAACCCGGGGAAAACGTTATCCTGCTGCCACCCTTTGAAGGTATAGATCCGGCCGAGGAGCTCATGCGCCTCGGCGGCTGTGGACGAATCCTTCGCCGCGACCTCGAGCTGCGCAATCGCGCTCCTCGCCAGACGTTGATCCCATGCCGCCTGGCCGCGGGCCAGCGCCTCGCGCGCCGTCGTCTGGGCAACCGCCGCAGCCACGCCGAAGAGCAGCGGCGCAGCCATCCAGCAGGCCCACCATATCGCCCGTACTGCCTTGGGGTTGTGACACGCCATGATGCGCGATTTTACATACAATCGGCCGCATGCGAGGCGCATCTCTCGTCGCAATCGGCGCGATGGCCGTGCTTGCAGCCGCGTTGCAAGCGCAGACAAAACCCCGTGCTCGGGACCTCGGCATTCCATTTGACGGCACCCCGGGACCGCTCAATGCGATCACCGATCTCCGCGGCGTTGAGGTCGGCATGACGACGCTCATCAGCGGAACCAACATCCGGACTGGGGTCACCGTGATCTTGCCGCGCGGGAAAGCGTCGAACGATCCGGTGTTCGCGAACTGGTTCTCGCTGAACGGCAACGGCGAGATGACCGGCACGACCTGGGTCGAGGAAGGCGGCTTCCTCGAAAGAGCCGTCTTTATCACGAACACACATAGCGTGGGCGTCGTGCGCGACGCAGCGATCAAGTGGTCCGTCGACCACGGATTTCTGCGGCAGCCCTGGTCACTGCCGGTCATCGCCGAAACGTGGGACGGCGGGCTGAACGACATCAACGGGTTTCACGTAAAGCCCGAGCATGTGTTTTCGGCACTCGACGGGACCACGAGTGGCCGCATGCCTGAGGGGAACGTCGGCGGCGGCACCGGTATGCGTTGTTACGGTTTCACATGCGGCACCGGCGCCGCCTCGCGGAAGCTGACGCCGGCCGACGGCGGCTACATGGTCGGCGTCCTCGTCCAGGCGAACCACGGTACGCGCAATCTTCTTCGCGTCGCCGGCGCGCCAGTCGGCGCGGAGATGAGTGACGCGATTCCCGCATCCGCCGAGCTCGGCTCGATCATCATCGTCGTCGCGACCGACGCCCCGTTGATGCCGCACCAGTTGAAGCGTGTGGCGCATCGCGCGACGCTCGGACTCGCGCGAACCGGCAGTATTTCCTCCAACGGCTCCGGCGACATCTTCATGGCGTTTTCAACGGCGAACGCGGGCGCGGCAAGCGCGCGTGACACGGCACAAGTGTCGCTCGTCTCGAACGACCGCATCTCGCCGATCTTCGAAGCCACCGTGCAGGCGACCGAAGAAGCCATCATCAATGCGCTCGTCGCGGCCGAAACGATGACGGGGATCGAGAATCACCGAGCGGACGCGATTGACCACAACCGCCTCCGAGAGGTCCTCCGCAAATACAACAGGTTGACGCGATGAAGCTCTGGAATCGTTCGTTGCCGGTGCTGACGGCGTCGGCCGCCGTGTTCGCGATGGTCACCCTGACGCGCGGGGCGCAGCCGAGTCAGTTTGATGTGCGCGAGACCACGATTGCCGACATGCAGAAGGCGATGGCCGACAAGCGCGTCACCTCTCGCGAGATCGTCACCCAGTACCTGACGCGCATTGCGAGGTACGAGAAGTCGATCAATGCCGCCATCGCGATCAACCCGCACGCGCTTGACGACGCCGATGCCCTTGATGTCGAGCGAGCGCGGGGTCGCGTCCGGGGGCCGCTCCACGGTATCCCGATCGCCATCAAGGACAACATTCAGATGACAGCCATGCCGACAACCGGCGGCGCCCTTGCGTTTGCCGGGTACACGCCGCCCTACGAAGCAACCCTCGTCAAGAACCTGCGCGACTCGGGCGCCATCGTCATCGCGAAGACGGTGTTGACGGAGCTCGCCAACTGGGTCGCCGGTGCGCCCTCGCCGATGCCGGGCAACTACAGCGCCGTCGGTGGCTTCGCGTTCAACCCGTACGATCCGCGGCCCGATCCGCGCGACGCCAACAACGACGGTCGCCCCGTGCTGAGCACCGGCGGCTCGAGTTCGGGCGCCGGCACCGCAGCGAACTTCTGGGCTGCCAATGTCGGGACCGACACATCCGGGTCGGTCGTCAATCCGGCCGCCCTGACCATGCTCGTTGGCATCCGGCCGACAACCGGCCGCATCAGCCGCTATGGCATCATCCCGATTACGGCGGATCAGGACACCGCCGGACCGATGGCCCGCACCGTCGCGGATGCGGCCATCCTGCTCGGCGCGGTCGAAAGCCCGTCGCCAGACCCGAACGATCCGGCCACCCGGCGGTGCACGCCGCCGCCGAATCGCGACTACACGCCATACCTCAAACGTGACGGTCTCCGCGGCGCGCGGATCGGCATCCCGCGCGCGTATTTCTACGACCGTCTCACGCTATCGGGCGAGAAGATGGCGCGCGGCGGACTGAACGACGCGCAGGCCAAACTGATGGCAGAGACGATCGCCACGCTCAAACACGAAGGCGCCATCCTCGTCGATCCTGCAAACCTGCCAAGTGTCCTGGAGTCGGACCCGTCGAAGAACGTCTTGCTGTGGGAGACCTGTTCCGGCATCAATCAAGGCACAGGCAAGGATGCGAATTGCACATCCGTGCTGAAGTACGGGATGAAGCGCGATTTCAATGCCTGGGTCAAGACGCTCGGTCCATCGGCGCCGGTGAAGTCACTGACCGAGCTCCGCTTCTTCAACCTCTCGCACACGCGGGCGAACGCGATCCGGTTCGGCCAGTCGAATCTCGACATCTCCGACGAGCTCGACGTCGATGGCGACAAGGCCCGGTACGAGGCCGATCGCGCCAAGGACCTTCTGCTTGCTGGCGAGCATGGCCTCAAGGCGGCGCTCGTCGACAATCGCGTCGACGCGCTGCTCTTCCCGAACTGGAACGTGTCGGGGCTCGCGTCGCGGCCCGGCTATCCGGAAATCGTCGTGCCGATCGGAGTCGTGCCCGCAGCGGCGCCGGCCGGCAATCCCTTCCCGGCCGGGTTCGAGGCGAGGCCCACGCCCTACGCCGCGGCCTTTGTCGGCGATGCGTGCAGCGAGCCGCGGTTGATCGAGCTTGCGTTCGCGTTTGAGCAGGCGACGAAACGGCGGGTCCCACCCGCGTCGACGCCGTAAGCGTCCCGGGACGGTCGTTCGGAGTGGCTGGCTGGTAACCGTCTGCACCACGGTTTGTCCGGGCCGTCGAAGTCAGCTCTCAGGGTGACATTCGTCGCCAGAGCGCCAACAAAACCGCCGATCCGTGCCGACTTTTCGACCGTTCGGGTGTCCACCCGGGGAATGAGTCTTGCTCGAACGGGCGAGTTTGATGCTCCCAAATTCCTCGATGAATCGCCGGCGTCGCCGCCAACTCGCACTCTCTGGCTGGGGGCTGCTGCTACTCGGGTTCGCGGCGTGTGCCAAACCGAGCGCCGATGCGCACCTGAAACGAGCCAACGACCTGCTCGCCCAATCGCGGACGCGGGACGCAATTGTGGAGTATCGACTGGCCGTGCAGATTGAGCCGAGACGCGCGGACCTGCGCACACGGCTGTCCGAAGCGTATGAGACCGTCGGCGACAAAGAGATGGTGACGGAGGCCGTGCGAGCGGCTGATCTCCTGCCCGCCGACGTCCCGGCCCAGCTGCGCGCCGGACGTCTGCTCCTCGCCGCGCACGCGTTTGAAGACGCCAAAGCACGCGCCGAGAAGGCGATCGCGCTCAATCCGAACGATCCGGAAGGTTTGATTCTGCTCGGCAACGTCTCGGCCGGAATGAAGGACTTCGACGGCGCCATCACCGACTACCAGAACGCGATTGCGCTCAACAACGGCCAGGAGCTGGCCGCCTACGAGAATCTCGCCACGCTGCAAAACGTTCGCGGTGCCAAAGCGGAGGCCGAAACCAATTTCCGCAAGGCCGTGGCCGTGGCGCCCAAGTCGCTGACTGCACGCGAGGCGCTGGCCAGCTTTCTATGGACGACCGGCCGGACCCCCGAAGCCGAGGCCACCCTGAAGGAAGCGCTGGCGCTCTCTCCCAAAGACCTGGGCGTCAATCGTGCGCTCGGCCTGATGTATGTGGGGACGAATCGCGCCAAGGAAGCAGAGCCGTTCTTTCAAACCATCGCCAAGATCAACGCCGCAGACGGGGTCCTGACACTGGCCGATTACTATCGTTTCACCGGCCGGGTCGATGATGCGCGGCGAGTGCTGCGGGATCTGGCAGCGAAGGAGCAGACCTACGCCGTTGCGCTCACGCGGCTCGCGGCGATCGACGCGAGCCAGGGCATGCTGGCCGAGGGGCTGACGAAAACGCAGCAGGTGCTCGAGAAGTTCCCGAAAGACATGAACGCGCGGCTCCTGAAAGCCCAGTTGCTGTCCGCCGACGGCAAACGGGACGACGCCCTCGTGATCGCCCGGTCGATTCCGACTGACGC
>JBPYEE010000704.1:0-5871 GCA_051985095.1 Vicinamibacterales bacterium
GGCTTTGTCGATCGGCTTCATCCGCTTCGTTTCCTCCGTGGATGCGACCCAAGCTACAGAGCTTCTGACTTTTTCTCTGGTGGGACTGACTCCCACTGAACATGTCTGCCTTTTCTGGACACACTCCTCCGCAAGTATTTGATACCGCAGTCACGCAGCCACCTCGAGACGGTATTCGTGATGGAGTCCGCCCAAAAATCGGCGTCGCGACGACGCGATCGCCATTCGCACGCGGTGACCGTTCGACGCCACCCGTCGATCAGACGGAGGATCCGGAAGTCCCGGCCCCAGACTTCCGCAGGGACAGGTTTTCGGCGGCGAGTTGGGCACGTGACCGCATCGACGACAAGATGAGTGCAGCGAGATCACGACCGACGTGAAGGATGGTTCCGAACAAAGACCGGACAGGTCCGAACATGACCTGACGTATCCTACGCGACCCCGGCGAGCGATCGAATCGGGAGTTCACCGAGCCGGTCGAAAAACCGCCAAAAACGGCGCGGATCGATTATTTGCGGCACCTCCCGGCGGAGACGCGCGTTCCTCCGCCAACAAATCGCGTGACGACGGGATACGCCTCCTTTCACTGCGGCCGCTTTCACGGCTAAACCTCGAACCGTTGATGACCGATTTGCGTCGATGGACTTTTCATTAGCCACAACATGAGCAGCGTTCGACCCCGGTCGCGCACTGTCCCACAATTCAGCCGCGAGCCACGACGCGTCTCCCGAGGCTGTGCGTCACGAAAAGATCCCAATCCGCCCGCTGATTCGTGACCGCGCGTGTCTCAGTGGTGTCTCACATCGGGAGCGAAAATGCCACGGCGGTCAGAAACAATCCCTTGCGAGACAGTCGGTTCTGAAACTTGGCCGAACACGCCCTGAGCATTCTAAAATACCGGATGCTCAGCGCCAAAAAGCTTATACTGTAAGTTATTGCATATCAACGAGTTGTGGCTCATCAGGCTGGACTCGAACCAGCAACCCTCCGATTAACAGAGCCGTGCTGTCATTTCGGTCGGCGCGGCTCTGCTCTGTTTCCTTCGGGTTTCCTCCGAATGATTCCGGTCGGTTCGGGTCCGCATCGGTGACGACCGGTGCAGTTTGTCTCATCGTGTCTCAGGGCCACTCGACAAAGATCGACTATTTGGTAGGCACAGCCATGCGGATACCGATTTCAAGTGTGCGCTGTTGAACCGAGTACGAGATCAGACCGTAGACCCCCGACAGCGGCCAACAGAAACTCGCATAGCCCAAATCCTGTCATCAGCCACATGTCGAATCGATGTCGAGCCGTCGACTCCGACATGACGTCGCGCATTGCGCGCATCCGTCCTACAGGAAGCCCGAAAGGTCTTCGCTCTCTTAACCGCGACCGCCACGCCCGCGAGCGGAATCCCACGGCAGCCTCCAACAGCACGAGATCGGAATCCCGATCGACACCGTGCCGAGCAGGACCCAGGTGCGGGGTGGCTTCGGCACACTGCGACCCCTCGTCTTACGACTTTCCCTTTACGAGCACGTCCCACCACGTCTCCTGCGGTGAGGCCTGGTACCTCGTCCGAATGCCGAATTGCAGGATGGGCACGCCGCTTCCTACGAGCACCGAACCAATTGAATACTGTGCGCCTCGAGAGAGGCCGCCGATGGGCCGCTCGCGCAGGAAGCCGATGCCGATCGCGGTGGCGGCAAGACCCATGGCGATCCTGCGAATGCCATCGGAACGTCGCCGATCCCGACTGACTCGCGCGAGATCCCACCACTCCGTCGTGGTGATACGAGCGAGATCAGCGCTGAGCATACCGCTCTTGCATCGCGCGTCGAACCGGGTCTCGAACTTCTCCATCGGCGATGGAGAGTGCGACAGCGCCGCAAAGGCCAGCGGGATCAAGCCGCTGAACGTCAGGCCGACACCGATCGACCGTGAGAGTTCGTCAGGACGCTGTGCGATCACGATCCCGGTTGGCACGAGCACGCCTCCCGCGACGGTAACCGCGACGAGGTTCGCGCGACGCTCGCTGCGCGCTTCTTGCGCCGCTGTGTGCACGAGCGTTTCCAGTCGTTCGATCTCGACCGGCGTTTCCTGCGCGGTGTCGCAGGGAGCCTGTGCGCGCATGACGCCGGATTGGAGCGTCACGAGCGTCAGCACGATGAGCCAACCCTTAACACTCGTACGTGTCATCTGCTTCTCCAATTCCTTAGAGCCCGTAACAAAACCGGCCGGCTGAAAGCATATGATTCGACGGTGATCCGGTACGGCCTTTGGCGCGAGCAGGAGCTACGCCACGCCTCCACCGCGTCGCCGTAGGTACGAGGACGTTCTTCGATCCATTCGAGCAGCTGCCGCAGCAGCGCAGCCGCCATCGACAAGAGGATACGTGATTCGGCATTCCTGAAGTGCAGCCGCATTGTGCGGCGGCGCTCCACGTCTAGGGGGAGCACACATGCCGCACTTGAGGAGATGCGAGCTGCGCGCCGCACCGTGCGTCACATCCGCCGCATATGCACATGGTCGAGCGCCTGCGGGGCATGGCTGCTAGACTCGGGCGCTGTTTGTGAGATATTTCTTTGGTTCACCACTGCGGCGCCTGTCAGCGCCAGCAATGCGACTACCATCAACCAACCAAACCAATCACCCCACGTTGTATACAAGGGGCGGTGCGGGACGACAAACGTTTGGCCGGTAATGATTGCGCGTTCATTGATGCCGCTTTGCGCCGTGAGTCGCCCATACGGGTCAACAATCAACGACACGCCGCTAGTTGTACCCAGTCCGACCGTCACGCGGTTTTCGACGGCGCGAAAGACTCCATCAGCTGCGTGAAACGGCGGGAACCAACGATTGCGGTTGAAATCATCATCGACCGGCATCAGCACGATTTGTGCCCCAGCCCGGGCCAGTTCGCGCGTGATCCACAAGGGGTGACGGTCCCAGCAGACACCGATTCCCACTTTGCCATAGGGAGTATCGTAGACTGGGTACTGATGCGGTCCGGCCGTAAAGCCACGGGCTTTCTCGTGGCTGGTTATGTTGATTTTGGCGCGGCGGCCGACTTCTTGCCCATGGGGGCCGACCAGGAGAGCCGTGTTGTACATCCCGGCCGGGACGTGCCAAACGACATTCGCTAGGATGTAAGCGCCCGTTTGTCGTGCCAACGTTCCAAGCTGCCCCGTGATTAGCGGGTCGTCCACATCGGCAAGCTTGTTTTCTGGCCAAACCACAAAGGCCACCCCTTGCCCTGAAACCTGTCGGGTCAGGGCAGCATTGGCGTCGAATAGCGTCTGTGACATCTCGGGCGTAATCCTATAGGGGCCCTGGAGCTCGGGATACGTTTTGCCGTGCTTCTTGATGTCCGGGGCCTGGAATGCGAGATCAGCCGTCGCAGCGACCCCAAAGGTGTGGGTCTGGGGAGGGGGGATGGTCAGTGCTCCCCATGCCACAATCGCAGCCACACCGCCCAACGCGAGAATGCTACTCCAATCAATCTTGTGCTCACGCCACGCTCGCCACACCAGGGCCGTTAAGGCAACATTGGCAAGCATCAGCAAAAAAGAAAGGCCGGGCAAACCCGTTACGCTCAAGACCTGCAACGCCGCCGGAATTCTCCACTGGCTATTAGGTAGCCAAACAAACCACCAATCTTCGACAATGGGCGCAACATACTTGGCAAACTCGACAGCTGACCACAGCACAGGCAACGCCAGGAGGTTGACCGGCGCTGGCAGCTTGCGCTGCAATATCACGCCCCCAGCAATCAGTAGGGAATAGTAACTGCCTACAAACACCACGAGTACGTAGCCAAACGCCGGCCCTAACACATCTGGATACCAGTTGTGCACGCCAATGGACCAAATGATGCCAAAAGGCAGCGCCAGGATTCTGACAGATCGTTCCGGCACACATTGAATGGCTAACAACAAGGGCACCAAGGCTACCCACCCGAGGATACCGACATCAAAGTTGGGCATGGATGCCACAACAAGGCCCCCGGAGACTGCTGATAAGCCCCACGCGATCCACAACCGTCGCTGGGGTCGTACTGCCTCACCTGGTATTCCAATTACCTTCTTCATTGTGTGTTCTTTATCGTAGGTACGAGTGGCCGCCCAACGTTCTATAGGACTCCGGCGCCAATGGCTGGTAGCTGACTGCTGTAGCTCTAGGTTCCACCCAGCGAGAACGGCGTCCGGCCGCAATTCTTCCCGTGCAACTGGCAGCGCGTCAAGCGCCTTTCACACGGTCGCTTGCCATCAGCCGATGCAGGCGGACCTCGTCTGCCCTTCGTTGTGGACGGGAATGATGATCGACAGCTTCTTTTGAAGGTGGGCGTGGGGACGCAATCTATCACACGCGAACACCCGATGCACCGTGTAGGGCACGTCCTTTTGGATCCGCTGCTGGGCGTTCACCCCGGTGTCCCTATCGGAAATTCCGTACGCCACTGGGACTCCACGTCGGGAGGATCGTTCTAAAATCCGCAATCCGCGGTCACTATTTCAGGGTCTGTTTCCCCTCCGGATCCGGCCGCACGATCAAGTAGCGGATGTCTCCGTCGAGCTGACTCCACCAGTGTGGCGTGCCGCCGGGGATGATCACGACGTCGCCCTTGGTCATCCGACGGCTCGCGCCGCCGTCAATGCGATCGGCGCGGACGCTCACGCCCGTGAGGCCAGTGGTTTCCCGCGTCGGCGCCGCGAGCGCGCCCCCCGTCACAAGGGTGCCCGCGCCGTCGAGCATGTAGTACACCTCGGTCACCTTCGTGCGGTGCAGAATGGCTTCCTGCTTCGTCGACTTCGGACGCAGCACGCCGTAGAGCCCGACCTTGTAGCCGCCGACGTCCACAACGCGGATTGGCAGATCGCTCACCGCGTTGGGCGACAGCCCATCGAGGAACTTCTGAATGTCGACGGCTGCCACGCCGGTCGCGGGCAGAGGGGGAGCCGGAGCCTGCGCTGCGGTCGAAATTGTGAGCGACGTTGCGACGGCGAGGATCGTTAATGTTTTTGTCATTGCGGGCCTCCTCACGACTTGAACCATCGTTTCGCGTAGTCAACCGTGCGTCGAATCGCCGTCCGCGCCTCGTCGTCGAACACGGTCGCGCCGGGATCGCGCCGGCAGACGGCGTTCAGGACTACGCCGCGCAGCTGCAGGATGTATTTTTGGCTCGCGACTCCGTAGGCGGTCACATAGGCGACGCGAGCCACGACCAGTCTCCCGAGGCCGTTCCTAGCGAACGTCCAATCCGCTCTCTGCGTCACTGTCGGCGTGTCTCAGTCGCGTCTCACCTCAGGAGGGCAACGCTACGGCTGTCGGCAACAAACCATTGACAGACAGTGGGTTCTGAACTTGCCGCAAACGCCCTGAGCATTCCAAACACCGGATGCTCTCTAGCAAGCCGGAGTCTGGGCGCAGGTGAACGCGCCATACATCGATCGGTGTGGAGCGCACGGATCGCCGCGGTCGCGACGACGCCGGAGGAGCGCCCCACGCTACTGATTTCGAATCGTCAATGCGATCGATTCAGTCGCTCCCTCACCGAGCGTCAATCTCTGGCCATCGCGGCGGAGACCCTCAAGGTATTCGGGATCGTTCCACTGGCCATCCTGCACGTACTCAACGGCCGTCACGAGGTAGTCGCCGGCCGGCAGTCCCCTGATCCGAAACTGCCCCTGCTGATCGGGACGGGCCGCTCTCACGAACCGCGAGTCTTCCGCCCATTTCTCGGCGTCACTCGAGAACACGATGATCGTGCCGTCGACGAGCGGCGCGCCGTGGTTGTCGGTCAGCTGGCCGATCACGTTCGTCACGCCATCCGTGACGATCACCTGCACATCTGAGAGGGTTTGACCATTCGTCGGGGCAAGAAGCGTG
>JBPYEE010000705.1:0-2826 GCA_051985095.1 Vicinamibacterales bacterium
GCACGTCGCCGCCGATCAGCGCCGCGAGCAGGATTCCGAGGAACGTCACGACCAGCGTCATCGACTGGCGCAGCGCATACCGCGTGACCAGACCGCGCCGCAGACCGCAGGCCTCCGCGTAGAGCACGGAGTCAGAGCGAAGCGACTCGAGCATCGATGACCTGGTGAGCCGGAGGATCGGCGCCATGTAGATGAGGCCCAGTGTCAGGGCAGGAAGGAACATTTGCTGCAGGTAGGTCCACGACACGCCCGGCCTGCCGCTGAGCACGCCGTCAATCAGATAGAAGCCGGTGATGTCCTGCGGCGGCGTCACGCCGACCGGCAACTGGCCGATCGGGGCCGGAAAGGCGCGTAGCTTGAAGAACAGGAAATACGACAGAAGCAGGCCGAGGAAGAAGTCCGGCGTTGAGAGCGCCAGGACCGACAGCCCCCGGCTCGCATGGTCGACGACCTTACCCCGGCGCATGGCGCTGAGGACACCGAGCGTCACGCCGAAGAGCAGGGCGAGCAGTGCGCCGAACGCAACGAGCTGAAGCGTTCCGGGAGCGCGTGAGATCACCTCCTGCCCGACGCTCTGCTCAGTGAAGTAGTCGGTGCCCAAGTTGCCCTGAGCGAGGTTGCCGAGATAGTCGAAGTACTGGGTGAGGAGTGGTTTGTTGAGCCCCAGCTTCACCTCGATGCCGTGGACGATGCTCGGAGTCGGCGTGGGGCCCGCGAGCTTGACGGCGGGGTTGCCTCCTACCACGCGCGTCAGGATCCACGTGAACGTCAGGACCAGCCAGAGCGTGATGACGAATAGCCCGAGGCGGCGAAGAATCAGGCGCGACCACCGCCTGGCCCCCGGAGAGGCCAGGCGGTTCCGCGTGACACTCGGCGGCGTCGTCGCGGGCGCGGGATCGTGCCCCTTGTTCGCCTCGGCGCTCGCCACCTATCTTCCTACTTACACGGATGCAGGTACTGCCAGAACGGGAAGTCGCCCGGATCGCTCCGCAGGCCGCACACGGACTTGTTGACGATGATGTCGTTCTCCTGGTAGATGAGCGGATCCACGACCGCGTTCTGCTGCAGCTGCTTCTGGAAGTCGATGCCGGCAGCCTTCTGCGCGGCCGATCCGAGCCCTGTCTTCTCCAGAGTCGCGAGGTCTGCGGCGGTCTTGGCCGTCCCGTACCCGGTCGCGTTGAGCGATGACGTCGGGCCGAACCACGCACCCAGCGCCCACGCAGCCGTCGGGACATTCGCGCCCCACACGAACACGAACATGCCGTACTGGCCGCTGATCGCACCCACGAAGTACTTCGTCGGGTCCGGCTCCGTCTGCAGCGTCGTGTTGACGCCAATCTGGCTCAGCTGAGCCTGGATCAGCGTCGCATTCTCCTGCGCATCCTGGCCGGAGTTGCCGACCGAGTACCACAGCGGCAGGTTCTGGCCGGAGTAGCCCGATGCCTTCAGGAAGGCCTTTGCCTTCGTCAGGTTGGGCTTCGGGCAGATGTCGAAGTTGCCCGCCATGGACGGGATCTTCGGAGTGATCAGCGACGTCGCGGCCGGCCACTGGCCGGAGTACACGGACTGCGAGAGCTGCTTGGTGTTGACGGCGCACACGATCGCCTTCCGCAGATCCTCGTTGCTGAAGGCTGCCTGCTTGACGTTGAAGTACAGCGTCGGCTCAGCCTCGTACGGGAACGCATAGGTGGTGACGTGCGAGCAGCTCTTGAGCGGCTGATAGAGGTTGACGTTGATCGCCTTCGTGAACTGCGCCGTGCCCGCGCACAGAAGCTGCGCACGGGTGCCGTCGCTCGGAACGGCCCGGTACACTACGTTGCTGTACGTCGGAGGTGGCACGTCGAGTGCCGGCTCGCCCTTGTAATTCGGGTTCTTGACGAGATCGACCTCCTGATTGGCGACGAAGTTCGAGACGTTGTACGGACCGAACATCGCCGTGTGCGTTGCGAGCCAGGTGCGCCCATACGGATCGCTGGCCGTGGCGTGCGCCAGGACTTCCTTCGAATCGAGCGGATCGAAGGTCCAGAACGTGAGAGCCGCCTCGGCGGTGGTGTTGTGCGCCGTGAGGTTGATGTTCAGCTTGGTCGGGCTGATCACGGTGACCGGGTTCTTCATGTCCATGCTGCCGAGCGACATTCCGACAATACCGTTCGCCTTCGCGGCGAGCAGGTAGTCGAAGGTGAACTTGATATCGGCGCTGGTCATCGTGTGCCCGTATGGGCTCACCCAGTGACCCAGGGTGCAGTGGAATGTCGTTCCGACCAGGGAAAACTTGGCACACGCGCCGCCGATGAACTGCGTTTCGCTGCCGATCGGCACTCCCTGCTTCGTCTTGGTCGTCAGCGGTTTGAAGCGCAGCATGGGCTCACCGACATTGGTGAGGACCTCCTGCTGGGTCGATGTACCGAAGTTCTGGCTGTCAAGCGACGGCACCCCCACCGGGCTGACAACGACAAGTGTGCTCTTTCCGGCCGCAGCTGCGGCCGACGTGCTCGACAACGCAGTGACTGCCCATCCGGTTAGGCCGGTCAAACCGGCGGCGAGTAAAACTGCGATTGTTCGCTTGCGCATCTTCTTCCTCTCCTCGTGGTGCCCCCGTTATCGCGGAAGCCGTATCTGCGGACACGAAAATCGCCGTCCCTTCCCCTGAGACGAGTGGGCCGTCCGCGAGGCGTGACAAGCGCTCTCCGCGCAAATGTCCAGTGTATACGGACGTGGTCGCTCGCGGCAAGTCGCAACCGCGCCGGTCGAGGCGCGCTGCACGGCCGTCGCCGCTTGCGGGCGCGAGCCCGATCACGGGCGAGCGAAACCGCCGACAGGCTCGTG
>JBPYEE010000706.1:0-2660 GCA_051985095.1 Vicinamibacterales bacterium
ATGACATTGCGAGCAGGCGCTGTCGGCTGAGCGTCAGTCACATGAACGGCCAGGTCGACGCTCACCTGATTCACCGCGCCTGGTCCCAACCCAGCCAACGGTGCGCCCATGAGTCGCGCCGCTTCGGCCTGGGTAACGCTGACTCCAATAGGCCGCGGGTCCGGTCCAGTCTGTGCCGGCAGCACCAGGAGCGGACGCCTGGCTGCCTGCAACGCCGGCGCCGTCATCAGGTCGAGTGTAGCGAGAGCGATTGCAGCTGCCCCCGGGTAGTGATCGAGCGCGCCCCGAAATGTCGCGACCGGCCGGCCTCCGGCGCCGAGTGACGCGTCGAGCACAACGATCCGCCCGCGGCTTTGCTCCGCGGTGAGCATCACCGTCGAGTCGCCAAGACGTCCGCCGAAAACTGCGGCCGTTACATTCACCGACCCGCTCGGACGAACAGGAGATTGGCCACCTCGCGAGGCGAGCGGAAACCAGTCGCGGCCGAAGACAGCAGGTCTGCCGCTCACGGTCATTGTCGACGTCGTATCGATCGATCGATTGATCATCACAACGGTCTGGAAATACGTCCCGTTCTCGCCGGCTGGCTTGAGGCCGAGCCGCCGAGCGGCACGCGCGATGTAGTCAGTCGCTTTGATGTTGCCAACGGTCCCCGCCTCACGGCCCAACATCGAGTCGTCGGAGAACTGGGAGAGTCGTCGATGAAGGTCGGCGGTGCTGATGTCCGGCGCGCTCGCGGACTTCGCCGACGGCGTCGACGTACCTGCTTGAGCACTCGTTTGCGCAACCGCTTGAGTGACAGAGACCATGCAACCGAGGGCCAGGCTCAGAAGGGCAGAAGACAATCTTCGAGTCATTGGAAGTAGCAAAGGACGAAAGGCGAGGGCCGAGTCATTGAACCGGTGGCGACGAAGCGACGCGTCGCCCTGTGGTATGTCCGCAAATAACGTATGAACCTGCGGGTAGGGACGACGCAATGCGTCGCCCGCACGCGCCGCCGTCCGCAGAAACCTGGTCGTGCGGCGGCGACGGAAGGACGCATGCGTCAGGGGAAGTAAGAGGCCAGCGACGAACATGCCTCCCGGCTTCCCCGACTGCAAGCACGAAAAGAGTTACCGTCTTGATCGCGCAGCATTAGGAGCCATCTTCACCCCGGGTGGTTCGAATCGACGTCGCAGAGGTGGAATGAACGCAATCGCGAAAAGGTGGCTCCGCGGAATTGGATTGACGACCCTCGCCATCGTTGTACTTGGCGCAATTGTCGTGGCCGTCTTAACCGTTCGTGTGAAGCTTCCCGGCGAGGAGACGGTGCCCGCCGGTGTACCTCGCAATCAGGCCGTCTACGTGAAGATGCGCGACGGAATCCAGATCGCGGTGGACATCTGGCTGCCGGCGGACCTTCGCGCGTCCGAGCGCGTGCCCGTGCTGATGCAGACAACGCGCTACTGGCGTGCCGGCCAGGTCGGCTGGGGCCTACGCACGCTGATTGCGCTGCATCTAGCGGCTCAAGGAGCGCCCGATCGTCAAACGCAATACTTCAACAGCCGGCGATTCGCGGTACTCCAGGTAGATGCGCGCGGCAGCGGAGCGAGCGAAGGAGTACGTGTGTCGGAATATTCTCCCGACGAAATTGCCGACCTGGGCGAAGTAGCAGGTTGGGCCGCACGACAGCCATGGTCGAACGGGCGAGTTGGAACCTTCGGTGTTTCGTATGACGGCAACACGGCCGAGCTATCCGCCGTGCCGAACAATCCCGTGATCCGTGCGGTGGCGCCGCTCTACGATGACTTCGACACGATGCTGGGCCTCGAACGCCCCGGTGGCGTGTATGACGTGGGCATGATCCAGAACTGGAGTGACGTCGTGGGTGAGCTTGACCGCGACGACGTGTGCGGCGTCTCCAAAGTCAGAGGGTGGAAGTGTTGGGACACACGCCAGCTGGTGCCTGGAGTCAAGCCGGTGGACTCCGACGGCGACGGCAAGCACCTCAGTGAAATCCTCTCGCAGCGTCACAACCCGCCCTTGACGGCCAGTCTGGCGTCGACCGAATTCAGGGACGACACGTTCGAGACCTCGAAGGGCCGCATGACCCTGGCCCAAATCACACCATACGGCCTGCAGAAGCAGATCGAATCATCTGGCGTGTCGATGATGGTCTGGTGCGGCTGGCTCGACGCGGGCACGTGCGACGGCTCGCTGAGCCGCTATCACAATTTCAAGAACGCGCAGCAACTAGTCATCGGCCCGTTCTCGCACGGCGGCGGCTACGATATAGATCCGTTTCTGCCGCTCGATCAGCACAGTCCGCCCAACCCACCGCCAGCGGAGCAACTGCGCATGATCGCAGACTTCTTCGACCGCGTGCTCCGCAGCGATCCCCCCGAGCCGATCACTCCCGGCGTGCATTACTACACCTTGGGCGAAGGCCAGTGGCACGACACCCCGGTGTGGCCGCCAGCGGGATTGGAGAATCGCCGGTATTTTCTTGCGGCCGATCACGCGCTCGTCGATCAGATGCCGTCACAGGCGAGCGCAAGCGATTCGTACACTGTGGATTTTTCAACGACCACTGGGGCCCATAACCGCTGGGCCACGAACCTGGGCGGCGGCGATGTGATTTATCCAGACCGCGCCGAAGAAGACAAGAAACTTCTGACGTA
>JBPYEE010000707.1:0-3490 GCA_051985095.1 Vicinamibacterales bacterium
ATCGGGCTCTTCGGCACCACGCCCGACGATACGATTAGCGACGGGTACGTCAAGCTCGCGGCGGCGAGCCGCTAAGTCGCGCGCCGTCTGTCGGTTGCCGTGCCCCGACGGCACCCCATGATCCGGATTTGCCGGCCGCTGACCTATACTTAGGCCTCGAAACCGACACGGGAGGGCCGGCGTCTAAGAAGCCGGACTGGAGGTTACTGAATGAAACGCCTTGCTGTCATCGCGCTCGGCGTGCTGGCGATATCTGCCGGCGCGTTTGCGCAATCGAATGATGCCGAAATCGAGAAGGCTCTCACGCCGGCGCCCCGCAACCAGAAGGAAGCGGCGACGGTCATCCACTGGAAGGCCGACGGGACGTACGACACCCTGAAAAAGGGCACCAACCGGCTGGTCTGCTATGACTGGTCGGGGCAACCGGGACGCCAGCCGTTCGCCGTCCAGTGCACCAGCGTCGCGAATCTCGATCGGGTCGCGCAGAACATCAAGTTCGCGACAATCACCGACGCAGCGGCGAAGAAAGCCGCGATCGAGAAGTCGGAGAAAGACGGCACCCGCGTGAAGCCGGAGTTCGGCTCGGTGTGGCTGACGATGAACGCACCCGACAAGGACCACGCCCGGGTTCACACGACGATCGCCGTCCCGATGGCGACCAGCCAGTCGCTCGGCCTGCCGGACAACCCGCGACAGGGCGGCGTCTGGATCATGGACGCCGGCACGACGACGGCGCATCTGATGACGCCGGGCAGCTAGCCCATCGCGGTCACCGACAAGGACCGGCGTGCGGGTCAGCGATCCTGACGTCCCCACGCCGGTCGCATCAGTACACCCAGCTCCTGGTATCGGCGCCCTTCGGCGCGCTCTTCATGATCCAGCGCGCCATGTCGGGGAGGTACCGCTGGTGCTGGGTTCGGGTGCCCACGGCGTTTGAGTGTTCGGTGTCGCCCGTGAAGCAGTGCTCGCGGCGCTCGCCGTAGACGATCTCGGCCTCCGCCGACGGGCTCGCCCCGAGCAGAAACTCTTCCATCTGATAGACGGCGTTGTTCAGGTAGCCGTTGTCCATCGTGCCGCTGGTGATGTGGATCTTGCCGCGAAGTCTGCTCGCCAGCGTTCCCCAGTCGCGCTGCAGGATGAAGCGCAGGTCGTAATGGTCCCGCCAGTAATTCGCGACGTCCGGATCAATCGCGCCCGTCAGTTTGTCGTACAGCGGCTTGTAATATCCGTCGGATCCAACGGGCCCGAACACGGAGGCCCACGCGTCGTGCTGCCCCGCTGACCGGCCGTGCGTGCCGAGGACGAGTTCGACGAGGTTGCGATCCTCGAATGTCGAAAACAGATGATCGCGGTAGTCCCGGAAGCCAGGCTTCGCGGTGTGCTTCCACGGGTTGTCCTCGTAGAAGTAGGCGTTCTGCTCATCGTAGATGTTCACCGACCGGTACGATCGGAAATCGATCGGATCGGGGCAGAGCGCCCACGCGCCGTTGTACTCGTCGGGGTAGAAGACCTGCACGCCAAAGGCTTCCCACCCGCCGGTCGATCCGCCGATCAGGAGGCGGGCCCAGCCCTGGCCGATGCCGCGGAACCGCCGTTCGATGAGCGGGATCAGATCGAGCGTGATGGCATCGCCGTACGGGCCGTTGTTCGCCGAGTTCACGGCGTACGAATCATCGAAGTACGGCGTCGGGTGCTGAATCAGGACGTGAATCATCCGCGGAAAGGTCGGGCCATTCCAGTCCTTGTAAAACTGATACGCGGCCTGCTGCTGCTCGCGCTGCGCGGGCGTGGCTTTGGGATCCGGCGGCGTGTCGCGCCATCCATCGCTTTCCATGCTCGCGGGAAAATGGCCGTGGTGGATCACAAGGGGATAGCGTGCGGCGGGATGCGTCTCCCACCCCATCGGCAATAACACGATCGCGCCCAGCTCGATGGGCCGTCCCCAGAACTTCGTCAGCCGCTCGTTCGGGACGCGGAGGTACTTCACCTGCGCGCTGTCCGGGTGCGGCGCAATCTCCGGCACCTCCTGGTCCATCGAAATCGCGATCGTCCCCCCCGATGCCGGATCGAGGTGCAGTTTGGCCGGTTGGCTGAAGAAGTTCCCGGGCTTGCGGGACCAGTTTTGCCCTTCGCCCTGGTCCATCGGCATTTTGACCGTATGGCCGTCGCTGCGCACGAACGTCTCGTATCGCGCGAGCATCGCCTGCACGAAATAGTCGCCGGGCGGGATGTCGCGAAGGCTGCGTGCCGGCCAGCCGAACGTCCGATCGTCGATGATGGCCGCGTCTCCGGGTTTGAGCCCATCGACGTCGACGCCGAAGATCGGCCGCGTGCTGTTGGCGCGATACTGGTCGGTTTGGAATCTGGGCTCCGTCTTCTCATCCTCGGAGATGAAGAGCAGCACGCGGCCGTCGAGCGGCGTGGCACTCAGGGATGCCGGAAAGGAGATCTCGAATCTGAATGGCGTGGAGTCGCGCGCGCCGATCCAGGCGCCGCCAGAGGCAAGCGCAATGGCGACGAGACACGAGCGGATCAGACGCATGCGAGCTCCTTCAGTTTGAGAACGGTGTTCCAGTTTCGTCCCGTCGCGCGAACGCCCAGGGTCTCCTCGATGAGTGCGCTGGTCAACTTCGACCGGCCGATGCCATCCGGGTACACCGCGTACACGTGCCGCCCTCCCCCACCGACACGCTCGCGACCCGCGATCACCGACTGCAGCACCTCGAGGCGCCCCGCGGGAATCGCGTTCTTCAGGACGAGCACGAGCAGGTGCGCCGGGTCGCGGGTCGCCTCGTCGGGAAATGGATTGTGCGCCACGAGTGCGGCCCACTCGTCCGCTGTGCGGACGATGAAGGCCGTGTCGAGTCGCAGCCGGGTTTTGACGGCTGCTTCGAGCTCGCGTTCGATCGTCGGCGCCGGCCGGGCCGCAGCTCCAAATACGAGGTTGCCGCTGTTCACGAGCGTCTGGGGGTCGACAAAACCGAGCGTCGCCACGACCCGACGGAGATCGGCCATGCTGACCTTGTTGTGCCGGGCGAGGTTGACGGCTCGCAGCAGCGCGACATAGCGCTTCGTCGCCACAACTCCGCCCATCCCGCTATTTCGTCACGCCGAATCCGTCCGCGTGGACTTCGAGGAGATGGTTGACGCGGAGGCCGTAGACGCCGTCGGTTTGCACATTGCCTTTGGAGGTCGACTGCACGACCGTGCCGTTCACGACGTACGTGATTTTGTCGCCGGCGACGCGAACCTCGAGCGCATTGATCGACTTGCCGTCGCTGCCAGGTTTTTTCACCGCGCCGCTCGGCGTTTTCGGCGCGACGTCGGACACCGATCGGTCCCCATCGCGCCGCTTGACCAGCCAGGTGCCGTCCTGCGCGACGAGAAAGTAGGTGTAGGCCTGCGCGGCACCGTCGAGGTCGCGGCCGCCGAAGATCAACCCGTAGTAGTTCGTGTGGCCGCTCGGCTTCATCAGGGTGAACGTGCCCTT
>JBPYEE010000708.1:0-3933 GCA_051985095.1 Vicinamibacterales bacterium
CTCCCCTGGGCGCGCCAAGGCCTCCTGCGCTCGGGTGAGTGTCATCAACCTTTGTCCGATCGGGTGCCGTTCGGCATGATACGTATCGAGCAGGGTGGGCGGTGCCCACCCATGAATCTGCGCGGCCAGTTTCCAGCCTAAGTTGCCGGCGTCCTGCAGACCGGTCTGCAGCCCCTTGCCCCCATAGGCCCAATGCACGTGTGCTGCATCACCCGCCAGGAACACCCGCCTGTCCCGGTACTGGTCGACCAGGCGGCTGCTGTCCGTTGCCTGCGACAACCACACCGGGTCGTGCATGGGCACATCCAGGTGAATAACCCGGCGGATCGCGGCTTGGAGCTCCTCGAGCGACAACGGTGCGTCGTGATCGACGGGCGGCTGATCCCATTCGATGGCCGCGACGCGGTACGTGTCGGATCCCATCGGAACAATGGCGAAGTTACCCGTGCTCGTCCGGGCCACGCCGAACTCGCGCCCACCGAGCTCGGGAACCCCCTGCTTCAAGAGTTCACGAGCGGGGGCGGACAGTTTCACGTCGCCCATGCGCCCGACGATCGTGGGCTCGAGCCCGGGAAACGGAACCCCCAGCTGTTTCCGAACCACACTATGGCCACCATCACAACCAACGAGGTAGGGCGTCCGGACGTCGTACCGCCCGGCGGCGGTTTGAACCTCCGTCGTGACACCTTGCGCATCCTGGTGCAGACCAACGACCTCGTGTCCTCGACGAATCTCGGCGCCCAGCTCCTTTGCGCGCTCCTCGAGCAGCGCCTCGACACGCGCCTGAGGGATGAGGACGCCGAACGGGTGCGGGAAGTCAAGTCGGCGGAGATCCAACGGGATCATGCCGAAGTTCAAAAATGGCGGCGTCGGATTACCTGCGGTGAAGCGATCGAGGATGCCGCGATGGTCGAGCATCTCCATCGAGCGCGCTTGGAGGCCGAGCGCTTTCGACAGTCCCGTCGGTTGAGCGAGTCGCTCCAACACGACAACCTGTACGCCGGCCAAGGCCAACTCGCACGCCAGCCAGAGGCCTGTGGGGCCACCGCCAGCCACGACGACGTCAGGGACTCGACCGTCGCCGGGGGCCGCGCTTGCTTGTAATGATCGTTCGGTCATGTCGATGTGCCTCGGATGTTTACGGTCTCACGCCGACCCGTGCCAGCTGCAGACGGGGACTCGGTTCGGAGGTTGGTCGGGCTCCGTGAACTCGCGTGAACTGACGCACCCGACGACGAACTGCACCAAGCGTCGAAGCGTCGCGCAACGCACTGAGGACGACGTCTCCGGAAAGGGGCGAAAGAGACTTCCTTGACGCAGTTCAAACGTGGACACGCACACGTGGGACTTCAGCGCTCCGGGCCGGCCTCGATGGAGGTCGCGAGCGCCTTCATCACCTGGCCGGCGATATCGTCCTGAACGGTCAGGATGTCGTCCCACTCGCGGTCGTACGTCTCCGACCAGACGACGTAACCGCTGTCAGGACGCATCAGCCGGGCCGCGACGCGGACCTTCTCGCCCGACTTGCGGACGCTGCCATCGAGCACGTACGCGACGCCCAGCGTCCTCGCAATCTCGGCGAGCGGTCGCTTCTTGTTCTTGAAGTAGAACGATGCAGTCGGCGCTGGCACCCGCACGTCAGGGATCTTGCTGAGCCGGTCGATCAACTCCTCGGTGACGCCGTCGGCGAACTCCTCGTTTTTCATCCCTTCGCTGAGGTCGAGAAACGGCAGCACGGCGATCGATTTCGGCGGCAGCGGCGCGCCTGAGGGTGACGGATCGGCCCTCGCGACCCTGCCGCGCAGCGCAAAGATGATCAGAGACCCGCCAACCAGGCACAGCGCGGCGCCCGCCAACAGGAAGACGCCGCTGACGCGACGGCGCGGCACGGCGGTCTTGCCCGCGAATGGTCGATGTTCGGAGGTGGACGGCGAAGACGTCGAGGCGGAAGGCTCGTCCGTCCAGGGACCGACCGGAGCAATCATCCGGTACCCGAAGCGCGGCATCGTGGCGATGTACGTCGGCTGCTTCGGGTCATCGCCAAGCAGCCGACGGAGCGAGGCGACCGCCTGGTAGACGGAATCGGGCGTGACAATCACGCCGGACCAGACGTGGTTCAGCAGGTCTTCGATACTGACGACCTCGCCGGCATGTTCCGCCAGGCACAGCAGCAGTCGCATCGCGCGAATCTCGAGCCGGACCGTCTCGCCGTTGCGTGAGATCTCGCCGGACGTTGGATTGACCTGCCAATCACCGACGCGAAGCAGTGTAGCGGCCGAGCGTTCCATCGGGATGCGGCCGAGTATATCAACACGGTCGCACCGCTCTGTCGGCTCGCTCAGAAGAATTCAGGATCTTTCAGACACCATTCAGGACTTCACCGGCCGTGCTGCGTATCCTTCACGTGCGTCATCGCCAACACACCCGGAGGTGCACCGTGAGAATGACCGCGCACGCTATCTTCCTTTGTCTGCTCCTCGTCGCGCTTGCCGTCCCGGGCTCGGGCCCTCTCGCGCGCGCGGCGCGCGCGGGCGACGACGGCCGACGGTGGATTGGGACCTGGGCGACGGCGCCACAGCCGTTCCTGCCATCGAGCCTTCAGACGTTCAAGAACCAGACGCTACGGCTGATGGTGCACACGAGCGCCGGCGGAACGAAGGTCAGAATCAAGATCTCGAACACCTACGGCAACCAGCCCGTGCGTGTCGGCGCTGCGCGCATCGCGCGTCGGGCCGCCGGCGCCAACATCGACTCGGCGTCTGACCGGGCGCTGACATTTCATGGAGAACCGTCCATCGCCGTGGCGGCTCGCGCAGCGGCAGTGAGCGATCCGGTCGATCTCGACGTGCCGCCGTTGTCGGACCTCGCCGTCAGCCTCTTTTTCCCTGAGTCGGCGCCGGCAACGACGTCGCACAACTTAGCGCTGCAGACGAACTATGTATCGCAGGACGGCGACTCCACGGCGGTCGTGCAGTTCCCGGTCGCGCGGACGATCGCGACCTGGCCATTCCTCACCGGCGTCGACGTCGAGCGCTCGTCGCGCGCAGCAGCCATCATCGCGTTCGGTTCGTCGACCACGGATGGAGACGGCTCGACCAAGGACGCGAACCGCCGATGGCCTGACGTGCTGGCGGAGCGGCTGCAGCATGGCGGCGGCGCGTTCGCCGAGATCGGTGTGCTGAACGAAGGCATCATCGGCAACCGCCTGCTGCACGACAGCCCCCGCGCGCCAGACAATCCATTCGGCGCCGCGCTCGGCCAGGCGGGCGTGGCTCGCTTCGACCGCGATGTGCTCGCTCAGGATCACGCCAGATACGTGATCCTCAGCCTCGGCATCAACGACATCGCTTTTCCGGCATTTCCGTTCACGCCACCGGGTGAGGCCGTGACGACGCAGCAGATCATCGAAGGGTATCGTCAGCTCATCGCGCGTGCCCACAAGCAGGGAATGCGGATGATCGGCACGACGATCCCGCCGTTCGAGCACTCGATCTTCACGACCCCGAACGTCAGTTTTTTCACGCCCGAGCGGGAAGCCGTCCGTCGGGACGTCAACACCTGGATCCGAAGAAGTGCACAATTCGACGCTGTTGTCGATTTCGACGAGGCGCTGCGCGATCCGGCCCATCCGCAGCAGCTGCTCCCGGCGTACGACGCCGGCGATCACCTGCACGTCAACGACGCCGGGAACGTCGCCCAGGCGAACGCGATTCCGCTCACGTTGTTCAAGAGCCGCTGAAAGGACGAGTACGGGCGATTCAAGTTATGGATTCGGATTCGCTGTGGTCGTCGTTGTCTTGTTCGCCGCTGGATCGGATGGCGTCCTTTACAACTCCGCGTTAGTTACGCCCGCTCTGCACGCGCCGAGTCTCTTTGGTGAGTTCCAGCAGTAGACGCTCACACAAGGTCTGGCGCCCTGCAAGCAGATGCCGT
>JBPYEE010000709.1:0-3367 GCA_051985095.1 Vicinamibacterales bacterium
GAACGATCTCGAAGCCCGGCGCCATGCCACGCTGGACACGAGCTACCGCCAGACGTCAAGGCTCACGTTTGCCTTGACCGGTCGGTACGACCGTTCGAATGAAGCCGGCGAACTGAATTTCGAGACCGCGTTCCTGCTGCCTCGAACGCGCGCGACGCGATGGGAGCTGGCGCCGTCGTTCATCTACAAGGCTGCCCCCCTGACGACGGTTTATGGCCAATACGACTGGCTGCAGGAATCGCTCGAAGGGGTCCTGGTCACCGAGGAACAGATCGCGCGATTGTTCGTGTCGCGCCAACTCTCGGAACGCGCGTCGATCACGGCCGGCTACATCGGACGGCAGTTCACCAGTGACACTATCGCGCAAACCTCACAGGCCGCCGTCGCCGGCCCGAGCTACGAGCTGGGACCGTTCACGATGCTGACGGTGCAGGGCGGACCTCGGTTCTCCTCACAGGGCGGTGTCGCACCGGAAATCGTCGCCTCGCTCGTGCGCAAAGAGCCGACTCTTTTTGGATATGCGATCGACTGCTGGCGCGGCCAATCGATCATCCTCGGCGTAATCGGCCCTGTCGAGGTGACAAGCGCCACGGGGCGAGCGCTCTGGCCGCTGAGACATCACATCGAGATTGGGGCAGGAACCGGCTACTTCAAGAGTGTCAGCCTCGTTCAGGGTCAGGCACGCACGTACCACACGGCCGCACTCGCGTCGTGGACCCCGAAGCCGTTCTACACCGTCACGGCGTCCTACGCTGCCGACTTTCAGCGTGGCGACATCAGGACCAACCTGTTGAATGGGCAGGATGTCGTCCGACACGTCTTTCAAGTCGGCGTGACCGTCGCCCCGCGCCTGAACCGGGGGCTTCAACGGCAGGGACCGATCGAACCGCTCACCGGAGCACCCAGGGGGAGTCAATCGTGACCGCGAAACTGCTCGCCGTCGTGGTGGCGGTGTTGTCGATGCCGCCCGTCGTCTTTGGCCAGGACGCACCGCAACACGCGTCGACGGAGCAGCCGCCGGCGGTCGCGCAGAAACAAGAGGAGGTCCTCCCGTCCAATCCGACAGTCGCCCCGCCTCTGACTCCCCCGGCACCCGCGAATGCCGTCGTCCCGCGGAAAGACAACGGCTCGGCGTTCGAGATCGGGCCGGAAGACATCCTCGACATTTCCGTATGGAAAAACCCCGAGCTGAGTCGAATTGTTCCCGTGCGGCCCGACGGCAAAGTGTCGCTGCCGCTCGTCAACGACATTCAGGCCGCCGGGCTCACGCCGGCGACGCTCCGCGACCAGGTGACGGCGAAGCTGTCCGAATTCATTCCCTCCCCAGAAGTGTCGGTGATGGTTCGCGAAGTGCACAGCCGGAAGGTTGCCGTGGTCGGCGCCGTGAAGACCCCTGGCCGTTTTGAACTGAAGAGCCCGATGACTGTGCTCGAGGTCATTGCACTGGCACAAGGGTTCACCGACTTCGCCGCGCGCGAACGGATCGTCGTGCTCAGACAGAACGGTGCCACCACGACGCGCCTGCCGTTCAACTACCGCAAGATCGCCGACAGCGCCGACCAGGACAACTTCTTCGTCTTGCCCGGCGACATCGTCGTCGTTCCATAAGAGGGAGTCCGATGCCGCACGACATGTTGGCCTCTGCGCACGACGATTCGGTCGCGCTGCGCGCCTTCGACATTTTCCGGCGCCGCAAGCTCCTGATGGGAGCGGTCTTTGCCACGGCGTTGGCGACCGCCGTGCCGTTCGCGCTGTACCTCCCCGACTTGTACCGCGCGACGGCTGTCGTCCTCGTCGAGCGCCCCATGCCGGAGTCCTTCGTGCGGCCCGCCGTCACCGGCGAGCTCGAAGGCCGACTGCACGTGATCAAGCAGGAGATCCTCAGCCGCACGCGGCTCACCGAGCTGATCAACCGCTTCGATCTCTACCCGAATCTTCGCCAGCGCTATCCGCTCGACACGGCGCTCGATCAGATGCGGCACGACATGGAAATCGAGCTCACAGGACCTGAGCAGGTGAGCGGCCGCAAGACGACCGTCGCCTTCAAGTTGAGCTACACGGGTGCGAACGGCGCGACGGTCGCCGACGTCACCAACGCGCTCGCGGCATTTTATGTCGACCAGAATGACAGCATTCGATCGAGCGAGGCGGCCCGGACCGCAGAGTTCCTGAAGGCGCAGCTCGATGCCATCAAGAAACGGCTCGATCAACGCGAGCATGAAATCAGCAGCTACGCGTCGAGCCATCCCGGCGAGCTGCCGCAGCAGGTGGAGGTGAATCTTGCGGCGCTCGAGCGTCTCAACACCCAGCTGCGGCTGAACGGCGAGCGTCAGCTGAAGGTGCTCGAGGATCGCGAGAAGCTCTCGGAGGGTGCGGTGCCAGTCGACGTGGAGACGCGGCCCGGCGCGCCAGCGATCGTGCCGCCCCGATCGGAACGGCTCGAACAGATGAAACGCGAGCTGCAGCTGCTTCAGGGCCAGTTTACGAGCCGCTACCCGGACGTCGTGCGCCTGAAAACCGAAATCGCCGCGCTCGAACGCGCACAGCAGGACGCGATGCTGCGCGAGGCCGAGCAGTCAAAACTCGAGTCGGTCGAGCACCAAGCCGGCTCCGGGGTCCCACCGCCTGGCACGGCGCGGCGCAAGACGCTCGAGGACCTGACCCAGGAGCTCGACCGCTTGAAGACCGAGGAAGCGGATCTGAGGCTCACCATCGGGAAATTCGAAAAGCGCCTCGAGGACGTGCCCGAACGCGAGCAGGAGGTCGGGAGGATCGCACGCGACTATCAGGGATCCAAAGATCTCTACGACTCACTGCTGAAACGGTACGAAGAGGCCCGCGTCGGGGCCAGCATGGAAGTCGATCGGCAGGGCGAACACTTCCGGATCCTCGAAGCGGCGCTGCCGCCCCCGTCGCCGGTCGCACCGAATCGTCCGCGCCTGCTCGTCCTGGCGGTCCTGATCGCGGTGGCCGCCAGCATTGGCGCCGCCCTCCTCGTCGAGCAATTCGATCCAACGTTCCACAGCGGCGAGGCGATCCGCGAGTTCACCAACGTGCCGGTGCTGGCGACCATTCCGTACATCGCCTGGCATACGAGGACGCAGACGTTGCGGATCCTTGTGACCACCGCGTCGGTCCTCGCCGTGATCGCGCTGGTCGCCACGGCATCGGCGCACGTGGCTCGGGGCAACGAGCAGATCGTCCGGATGATTGCCCGCGGCGCGTAACCCGGTTGAAACACTGTAGACCCCATAAAGGTTGGTACCATGGCTCCTTCGCAGCCTTCGATCGATCCGCGGCTCGTCAGCCTCACGCGGCCAGCGTCTCTTGAAGCCGAACAGGATCAGACCCTCAGACTGAACCTGCA
>JBPYEE010000710.1:0-12603 GCA_051985095.1 Vicinamibacterales bacterium
GGCTTCCGCCTGGATCGGCGGTCGGATGCGATGCGCGGCGGCACACAGGCGGTGATTGGGCCCGGCAACGCTGAGGGGAGCAGGCTCTATCACAAGCTGACCGACAACACGGCTGGTCCGAGGATGCCTCCGACTGGCCCACTCGACCCGCAACAGATTGCCCTTATCAAAGCCTGGATCGATCAGGGCGTTGACTGGCCTGATGACGTCTCAGGCGACGTCGCGGCTCCGCCTGTCGATCCCGATGCAGACCGATTGGCGCAACTGCTTCGCGCCGGGGACGGCGAGGGCGTTGACCAGATCCTCCGGACGACGCCTCGCGCCGCCGGTGGGCGAGCGGCCGGCGGATCCACACCATTGATGGTTGCTGCTCTCTACGGCACTGCCGCGACGATGGAGCGGCTCATCAACTTAGGAGCCGATCCTGCGGCGGCAAACGTCGCGGGGGCGACCGCGCTGATGTGGGCGGTGCCGAACGTCGACCACATGCGGGTGCTCCTCAATCGCTCGGTCGATGTCGATGCACGGTCGGAGGACGGGCGAACGGCATTGGTGATGGCGGCCGGTATGGTGCGATCCGGTCCGGCGGTGGCGCTGCTGTTGGAGTATGGCGCGACGCCTGACCCGACCATCCTGGGCGATTTGTCCGCTTTGCGAGAGGCGGCTCGCGTGGGCAACGTCGATGCGTTTCGGCTTTTGATTGATTACGGCGCGAACCGGAAAAGCGTGTCAGCCGACGTGTTACGCACGCTTTGCTTCCCGTGCGCGCAGGCCGCGAACGTCGCGGGCAATGGCCCGCTGGCGCTCAGCGAACCGATCGATCGAGGCTTACGCCCAACGCTACCGCCCGAGCCAGCGCCGAAAGTCGTCGCCGTATCGACTTTCAGTAACGACGCCGTCAGGGCTGCGGTCACGCGGAGCCTTCCGCTGCTTCAACGCGTCGGACAACCGTTCATTCAGAAGACCGGCTGCGTGTCGTGCCATCACAACAGCCTGGTCGCCATGGCGGTGGCGTCGGCCCGGAAGAGTGGGTACTCGGTCGACGAAGTCGCCGATCAGGCGCAGCGGAACATAACGGCCGATTATCTTGAGTCCTGGCGGGAGCGCACCCTTCAGAATCATTTCATTGCTGGCCAGCAGGACACGATCAGTTACCTCCTGTTCGGACTGGCGGCGGCGGGTCTTCCGGCAAATCAGGCCACTGACGCTCAAGCGCGATGGCTGTTGCGGCGGCAGGCTCCTGATGGCCGCTGGCCGATCGGTACGCTGCGTCCGCCGATTGAATCGAACGCCATCACCGTCACTGCACTATCCATGTTCGATTTGCGCACGTACGCACCGAAATCGGCGGCCGCTGAGTACGCAAATGCCGTAGCACGAGCACGGCAGTGGCTGCTCAGTGCGAGAGGCGACACGACCGAAGAGCGCGCGCTTCGCGTTCTCGGCTTGATGTGGTCGGGAGGCGTCGCTATGACGACGGCCGTCCAGGAATTACTGGACCTCCAACGGGCGGACGGGGGTTGGAGCCAACAGCCCTCGATGGCGAGTGACGCCTATGCGACCGGCCAAGCGCTCGTCGCATTGAATGAAGCCGGAGTGAGGCCAACGGATGCGACTCGCCGTGGTGTCGAGTTCCTGATCCGCAGTCAACTGCAGGATGGATCGTGGCTCGTCAAGTCTCGAGCGGTGCCGATCCAGGCATATTTCGAGAGTGGTTTTCCGCACGGCAGCGATCAATGGATCTCGGCTGCCGCCACCGCTTGGGCAGTCGCGGCACTCGCAGCCGTGAAATGACGTGTGGTGTGCGGCGTCTTGCCTCGGCTCGGACGAGGAGGAGTCGACGCTCGGGAGACCCTCGTTTGCGTCACGCTCGGTGACCGAAGCGTCGATCGCATGGGGCGGTTATCGGATCTGTGAATCTCGGCGGTGCTGGTCCGCGCAGGGTATCGATGGACGTCCCCCGACCGACTCCCCACGACACGTATCTGGTTTGCGGCAGCGATATCGATTTCTGGTTGCGAAACGACGCATTGACGACTGTCGCTTACCGTCCGCGACGCTACATTGGCCGAATCAGCGGCAGACAGCGTGTGGCTCCCTCAGTCGAACTCGACGAGCCCATCACTCGGCGTACGGCGCAACCCGGACTCAGACCCCTTCACATCGTCAGGACCACGCGGAATTCTGCCTTGCCGCTCATCATCCGCGCGTACGCCTCGCCTGCCCTCTCGAACGGGTAAGTCTCGATCATCGGACGCACACCGGTGAGTTGGGCGAAGTTCAGTGTGTCCATCTCATCGGCAGCTGTTCCCGAAGCCCAACCTTGCAGACTCCGACTGCCGGTAATGAGCTGCACCGGTGTGACCTCGATAGGATCAGGCGCCACGCCGATCACGATGAGCTTGCCGTTTGGCCCCAGACCGTCGACTAATCCGGACATCGATTTCGAGCTCGGCGCCGTGGCCAGAATGACCTGCGCGCCGCCCAACGCCTGCAAAGCCTGGGCTGCGTTTGCAGCTGCGCTGTCGATGTAGAGGCTCGCCCCGAGTTTCTTGGCAAGCGGCGCGGTTTCGGGTCCGCGGCCAATCGCAGCGACCCGATAGCCGAACTTGCTGGCGAACTGAATGCCGAGATGACCGACCCCGCCGATGCCCTGGACGGCGACCAGGTCACCGGGAAACGCGCCACTGTGCCGCAGCGCGTTGAACGAGGTAATTCCAGCGCAAAGCAGGGGCGCTGCGTCGATGTCATTCAGGCTGTCCGGTATCGCCACCAGTGCTTCCACCGGGGCCACCATGTACTGCTGGTATCCGCCGTCATAAGTGATGCCCGGAACCTGCAGGTTTCGGCAGTTGCGAAAGTCTCCGCGCATGCACTGAACACAGGTGTTGTCATGGCCACCGTGCCATCCAACGCCGACGCGTTGCCCTTTCGTCCACCCGGAAACGCCGACGCCCACTTCATCGACGAGTCCCGCCACCTCGTGTCCGGGGACGCGGGGATACTGAATTCCTGGCCAAGACCCTTCTTTCGTGAAGACGTCACTGTGGCACACGCCACAGGCTCGCACCTTGATCCGCACCTGTCCCGCCCTCGGCTTCGGAATGTCGCGCTCGACGATCTGGAAATCTGCTCCGGGCCTGGACACTTGCGCTACTTTCATCGTGGCTACTGCGACGGTTGTCGCCGGCATACATCCTCCCCTGCTTGCTCAGCTGCATCGAAAACCTGGCGGCAAAGCGAAACGATCTGCTCTGCGGTCGCTGCACCACCACGAACCTCAGAATGACTGCCACCTCGGCCCGTGTGCCCTGCAGGCATTCATCCCCCCGGTGAGCCTCCGGCTCGTGCGCGATGATCACACGAGCGTCCCCGCAACGGCACCATCGCGGTCCGTGGCAGCTTCGAGTCCGTCTGACGTCATCGATGGTGAAAACCTGATGGAGAACTCGAGGAAGGGCTCTCGCACTTCCTGGGGCGTGGAATTCGGGAGATTCATCTTCACGCTCCCGGAGTCGCTCGGCACGCCGGCCACCGGCCGCATCACATCAAGCGTGATGCCAGTGGCGTCCCGTGAGTTTGTGGTCCCCGCTTTGGAGACCACTCTCGGAGTCACAAGGTACGGGGGGATTCGCAACGACCGACTGGGACCATTTGGGCCGGTTGGCCGCGCGACTCGACATGTTCAACTGATCGCCGCTGGCGAGCGTCTCGGTCGTTTCAGTCACTCCGACCTCGATGCGACGAGCGGCATCTCGAGCGTGTGAACGGCTGCCTTCAGAATCCAACACGTTACTTGCACCTCAGGCCGCTCCCGGGTACCTCCAAGGTTCGGCAGGAAGTCTCGGCTGACCTCAGCCCGAACGCGTCATCGTCGCATGCCGGCGAGCTTCCCCTCCGCTGGCTCGACGGTGAACCGCCGCTCAACTCGAGGAATCTGTCATCTGCAGTCGAGATTCCCGGCTGTCGGTCCGGCGTCGAACTACAAGGCGCAGGTCTGCTGGGGCCCATGTTGTCTTCCACGGCGACCAGGCGTCGTCGGGCGGCCAGGCACGGCGGTAATTGGTGGCGCCACAGAATGGCGCAGCACCCGGGGTGCGTCGCAATTTGATGGCGCGACGTTGCGCTCCAACGGCGCCCCGAACGTCGCGTTCAGAAGCAGTCGTCCTGAAGCGCACGATACCGCCAGAAGGCTGCTCCCGATGAGAGCACAAACAGACTGTCTGCGGACCGTCGACGGCGACGATCAGCGCTCAACGAACGGTTGGGATCTTGAGCGGGCGCGGTGCCGAAGGCTCGCTGCGTGGCTGATGAACAGCGACGTGTTCCTAGCCGATCACCTCGAATGAGACACCGCCATGAACTCCGGCCGGGCCCGCCTGTTCGCCTCGGCGGCGTCCGCGCCGTTCCAATTCGTAACACGTCCCGTCTCGTACTTCTGATTTCCGGAAGACCCATCGGAAGGCTCTTTGCTGAGAGACGCATGACGCCGTGATTTGGCCGCAGTTCGGCTCGATTCGACGGCCGGCTGCGCCAAAACTGTCAGTAAGGGAACAGATTCGTATCTGACGATCCGGCAGGGCGCCGCGCGCGCACAGCGTGGCCACCGCGATCGGAGGAGACATCATGATTCGTCGCGCCGCGATCATCCTCGTCGCGCTCACGCTCAACCCGGTGGTGCTTCGCGCCCAGAGCACGGTCTTCACGATTGACGTTCCGTCGGCCGACATCCACCAGGGACCGAGCACCGTCAACCCTGTTATTGGACACGCGGCGCGCGGCATGGTGCTGACTGTGTCACGGAACCTGGGCAGCTGGGTCAGGGTTCAGTGGCCGGATGCCGAAGATGGCGTCGCTTACGTGCACGTGACGTCAGGACACATCGGCCCGCTCACGGGCGCGCTACCGGCCGCCAACGCGTCGAAACCATCGTCGACAGCGACGCCCGCCGCGCGAACGGTTCCGCCGCCCATACCCTCGTCGGGCCGCGAGCCTGTTGAACGTCGCGATCCAATCAACGTCACGCCAGCCAGCCACATCTTTGGCGTGGGCGGACTGGTTGGATCGGTCGACAATTTCGGGGCGACGGCCCGTGCATGGCATGGGGACCGCATCGCCGTTCAGGTCGGAATAACGCGGAACGCATTTGGCAGCGATGTCGCGGTTGGCCGGGTGACGTCGGTGCAGTTCGAGCCTGGTGTCGTATACGGACTGTTTGATCACGTGAGCGACTACGTTTGGATCAGGCCGTACGTCGGCACGGTCCTCAGTTTCGATCACCAAACGCTGAATGTGTCCGCACCCATCGCGCAGGCAACGTCATCGGACAACAGCGTCGGCTTCCGAATGTTCGGCGGCGCCGAGTTCATGTTCGCGGCCGCGCCGCGGTTCGGACTGAGTGCAGACCTCGGCTATCGCCGACTGTCGACACCGTTTGCGGGATTCGAACCAGGTCCACTGACTGCGACCATCGGCGGCCACTGGTACATCAAGTAGAGCATTCGCGTTGGCGGGTGGCGTTCGGCTATCCGGTGCAAATCATCAACCGGCTCGAGCTCAAGACGCTTCTTCCGAGGGCCCCGCATGTCTCAGGAATCCTGGGCGCGCGTCCAAGTGTTGCCCCGCCCGAGCCTCCGCCGCTGTCGGTGTCCCCGTGCTGCGTCCCCGAGGCGAATTGAACGAAGGGCTCAATCGCGAAACACTCGACGACTCGAACACCGTCGTGCGCAGGACGAACACCTCGCGGAACCGATTTCCATCGGTACGGCAATGAGATGCCGACCAATCGCCGCGGATGAGGATTGTCCTAACCCTTGGGCAAGACGCGCGGCACGCCTTCCCGATTCCAGTGGTCAGCCGAGAGAATGCGTTCCAACGCCGCGAGCCAGGTGCGGAACGCTTCGGCGGTCCTGAAACGCAACGTTTCTGGGATGCCAGATGCACCGATAAGGGTCGCGACGTACTTCTGTGTTTCGTTGTCGAACCGCGTTTCGACGGTCAGCGACTGTTGTGAGCGTGTGTAGGACCACAGCATGTGTTGAGGCCCGCGACGTTATCACGCGCAGAAAAAGATTTCTGTAGACCGTTGGATAGACGGAAGCTGCCAACGGGGGCGGACTCGGGCTGTCATGGCAAGATCCCGCGCCGTGGCCGGCGATCCGCCAACACGAGGCGCACGTGCTCGGGAGCTGCGGAACGGTGTCGGGTCATCCGATGCCGCAGAGGTGAAGACGAGCGCAGCAATGCTTGACTGAATCTTTACATGATCGAGCGGGGTGAGTTCGTCTCGTCATGGCGGGTCGCAGCGGAAGATGCAGCCCTCGTCGCTGACTCGCTCTGATGGACTCCGGACTCGGTCGGATGGGTACTCCATGAGGGCGGCAGTCCCGCGCGCGAACCGGATCGCGACTCCCTGACTGACGACGCGCGCGCCTCGATGCGCCCCAACCAGCGCGCGGAGGCGATGAGAGCCCAAGCGAGGCTTCGTGGTCTGGCGCATGAGTCCCAGCAGTGCCGCCAAAGGCCTTGACCCGCTGAGGATGACGGCTCCGCAACCTCATATCCGTTCAAGAGTTTACGGATCAGCGGCGTCGCACGCAGTGCAACATGACCGACACAAAGAATCCATAAGAGGCGGCCGGCACGGCGCCCCGACGCCTGCAAGGAGGCTCTTCATGTAAAGCATCGCTGGATCACGTCGAACGCCGACGAGCGGACCACGCCGAATGCGAAGGTCCAACGCGCTCCGTTCCCTGCGACGGTGGTCGGTATCGCGCAAGTAATTTGATTTCGCCCCGGGTGCCGTTCGTCATCGGAATCCGCGAGTTTCGAGGGACTCCGGGCACCGGCGTGAGAGTTCGTCGACACGGCGTTGGCACGCGAGCCTGCGTTACCATCGGTTGCCGGCGTCAGGATGCACCCACCAGTGCGGGACGTGTCTGCGGACCGGTTCCCAATTGGTTGCGTCGATAGCGCCGACGTCGATCCTTCGGGTTCGACGGTTGCCAGATCGGAGTTGCCGACAAACGGTCTCGCCTGCCCTGGTTCTGACCCGTCGAGAACGGCAGCCGCGCATCGGTAAAGCAGGCAGGCGCACGAGTCCTGCTGGCCGTTGCGGTACCGCGGCTCATAACACTGTTGAGCTGGCGAGCTTTGCCGGGCGTTAGCGCGCCCGTCCCGTTGACCAGCCTTACTTCTTCCTGCGAGCCGGTTTCAGACGTCGTGAGCGTGGCGACCCGACGCCGGGTGCGGTTATCGCGGAGTGGCGATGCGTCGGTGTGAAGCTCTGACCGACGCCACATACGTCAAGCCTGACGCTTGGTGTCCTTGTTCCGATCTTTCCCACGAAGAAACAGCATGTACGTGACCGCGTCCCACGCATTGTGAATGCCAATGAACAGCAGCAGCAGCGACGCAGCCGCGACACCAAAGAGGGCCTCATCAACGCGGGAAAGCATCGCGTATGCGGCGGCGGCCCAGCTGCCGTACGCCGCGGCTGGAAGCAGCACATGAAACAGCCAGCCCTCGAACACTGGCGTGTACACGGTTTGTCTTCGCGCGCGCCGAGCAACGACGATGACGTACGCCAGTAAGATCAGCCCGGTCAGACCCAGGACGGTCGCGGGAGCCTTCACGCCATGCCAGGGGGCGCTCATGATTCCTGCCAGCAGAACGATGGCACCGAAATGGACGATCGTGGGCGTGCCAAACGCGTCGGTCGTCTCGATACCCGCTCGGTTGACCGGCAGATCTGCAACGAGCGCCATCACCACGAATTGCAACCCGGTCAATGCGCCGGCCGCCGAGCCAACAATCACGTAGAAATTTTGCCAGGAGGCAAGGGCACTCACGGACACCAGCATCTTACGCCAACGGTTCGAGCCGAGGCGATTCTGACGACCGAGTCTTGCCGTTCAGGGGTTGGGTCTGATCGCGACGACGACACACCAATCAGGCACAGCGCTCAAACCGGAACGGCGTACGCTCCCGGGCTGCCACATCAGTCATCTCTCCGCGATCGATTTGTCTGATGGAAGCTTCCCGCTCGGAACCGCAAGGCGCCATGCCCGAACGAACCGGGGTCCAGCCAGGACGGCTCCAGCTGGCGCGTGAGGATCCCTGGGCCGTCGACGCTGACTATCGCCGATCTCTATCGGACCTGCGGCGGATCGACCAGGTTCGACGCGGCCGTGTTCGGGCCGCTCACATTCGATTCATCGGTCGAGTGACACGCGCACTCGATTGAGCTGGTCAGGCGCCACGTGCACCGACGCCGACCACGCAGGATAGCCATCACTCTCGAGGCGGATTGTATGCTCGCCGGCCGGGATCGCGGACAGCGCCACCGGCGTCGTTCCAATCATTTTCTCATCGAGAAAAAGCGTTGCACCTCTCGGATGAGAATCGACGAACAGCATGCCAGCAAGCCGATCCTTGTGGCCTGATGGCACTGAGGGGGCCTGACGGCGCGGGGGGGTGTCCCCTTCCCCTGCTGGCGTTGAACTCAAGCTGGCGCGGTTTACGTCTGGCGCAGTCGGTTGCGGAGTTGTCGCGGCTTCAGTCGCGTCGGCAGACTGTCGTTCGCCCGGGTCCGTGTCATGACTCTTGAGGGACTGAGTCGCAGGCTGTCGTTCGCCCGGGTCCGTGTCATGACTCTTGAGGGACTGGGTCGCAGACTGTCGTTCGTCCGGGTCCGTGTCATGACTCTTGAGGGACTGAGTCAAGGCTCCGCTGTCGCGGTCTGACGGTGCGGCGCGCGGCGGTGCCAGATCGTGCCAGCCGACGCGGTATCGGTCGGCCGCACCAACGGCCAGTCCGACGACGAGCGCGAGCAGCAACTGGCTCGCGCTCGCTCGACGTCGCTCACGTGCTGACACTGGTTTCGCGCGTCGAGGGAGGCGGGCCGACCACCTGCTGTGTTCACCTCGCGCGGGGGAGGGCTGAGGCGGTGAGATGGCGAGAACGGGCCGCCGGAACTCGTCGATGGCATCGTGATCCGGTGGCGTGTCGATCTGCGCATACTGAACCGGTTGGAGTCTTCGCGTTGGTGCCGGGGGCGACTTTAGCGCCTGCGGGCTGCCCACTGGTCGCTCAGAGCCGGACAGGACAGACGTCAATGCATCGACAAATTGCAGCGCAGTGCTGAATCGATTGCTCGGGTCTTTGTCGAGTGCACAATCGAACACCTTTCGAAGCGCGGCGACATCACAGTCGGGGATTTCGGTGCGCAGCTCGATTGCGTTCGGCGGCGCTGCCGATCGGGGTCCGCCGAGCAGTTCGTGGACGACGACCGCGAGGCTGAAAACGTCTGCACGTCGATCGATCGGCGAGTCGCGCCACAGTTCGGGCGCGGTGTACGGCCGCCGAACCGGCACGGCGATGCCGACGCGCCGCAATGCCTGTGCGATCCCGATGCCGGTCAGCCGCGTCTCGTCGGCCGACAGCAGCACGTCTCTCGAATGCAGCGCGCCATGATAGAAATTCACGACCGCCGCGAAATCGAGCGCACCCGCCACCTGCGCCGCAACGCGGAGCACATCGGCCGTTGGCGCCCGGCCGTACTGACGCACGACGACGTCGAGCGAGTCGGCCGCGATATGTTCCTGGACAATGTACGCAGACCCGCGGCAGACTCCCGTGGCCAGCACCCTGCCAATCACCGGATGGTTCAAGTCGGCAACGATGAGTTGTTCAAACTCCGCGACGAGTTGATCGACGCGAACCGGCTCGAGATCGACTGTGAACAGCTTCACCGCAACAAGTCGCTCGAGTTCTGCGTCATAAGCGCGAAAGACCGGACCTAAGGTGCCTTCGCCGACTTGATGTAGCGCCCGAAATGAGCCGAACGCGTCTGGGGGTCCGCCTGGGCCTTTGCTGGTGTCCAATAGGTCAGACATCAGCTTGCCTCCAAGGCAATAATCATGCTCGCTTGCTAAAGGCTGAGCACTTTCGGCCAAAGGGTCATGTGTCGAGGGAGTTTCGGGCTAATTAGTGCCGAACTTGTTCGGCAAGCGGTCTGAATTGAGCAGGCCGCCTGGCTGTCAAAGGCACGACTCGTCCAGGCATTCTTTACACGCTCGTTTGAGCCAGAGCCGTCCCGTCATCAGGCGATCATACGAGCGGCGAACGCTCGTTTCACGGATTTTGCTTGACCAAACCGACCCGCGGAGTGCCGTCCACGCACTGATGTTCACGTTCAAATTGCGGGCGTCCTCCCCAAAAAAGCTCGCAGGACCTGGAGAGAGAGGTTCGACAGGAGCGTACGACAACGAATCTAGCGCAGGCAGCGCCAGATCACCACACCCGCGAATCGAATCGTGCTCAGGCTCGCTTCCTCCTGGAGCGGCGCAGGTGCTCAAGGATCGAATCGACGGGCATACCGCCGATCGTCCCGACGATCACTTACCGCGGCGGGACGGCCAGACAAGACACTGCCGCCAGCGGTAACCGGCGCCGAATCAAGTCGCGATCAGGACAGCTCCATCTCACCAAGCGTCACGCTTGTCGCAGATCTTCCAACAGGTCTCGTCAGATCTGGTGTGTCAGGCATGACGCGCTGCTCGTGAGACGCCGACGGTACCGAGCGAGCGTGCAAGTGCCACCGATACCCGCCAGGAGCGACCTCGCCGGTTCCAGTGTCGGCCCCAGCGTGGTTGCGAGGTTGCTCGAGAACATTTGATGCTCGGGCCCGCTGCTCTCGCGGGTCCCAAGGCGTGCGGTTGCGCGGAACGTCGACGTGGAATGGTGGCTCATTGTGGGTGGGATTGAGGCCTGTGAAAAAGAATCTGGAGCGACCGAAAAACGGCCAGGTGACTATCGGTGGCTCATTCTGGGGCCAATCCGTTGGACGGACCAAGTGAACTGTCCTCGAGATTGACTGCCCATCCAGGCCCGCACGCATCCATCGCACTACCCAGTGCGCTGCCGAGCTGGTCTCCCTTCGAGTACGAAGTCACTACTGAACAATTCAGGGACTCAATGCTGTCTCGGGCATGACACTGTTCGCTGAAGAATACTGATGGGGTCGGCTTGCGCCGCTAGCGGGACCGACATACGAACGGCCAAGGCACAGCTTGCGTCACCCGTGGAGCGCAGCTTCCCTTTCTAGGGCAGTTGCGTTCCGTAGTGTGCAACTCGTGTCGCAATCGCGCCGGCCCTTCGGGCGCGTGTTCGCCGCTGGTGTGCAATCCGTTGGCCAGCCTCCGTCCGATCTACGGATCTGTCGAGAAGCAACGCTCCACCAGGGTAGGTAGCCGGCGGGGCGGCTATGTCGGCGTCGCCGCGAATCCCCTCGACGCGCTGAATCCCGGCGGGAACCCGTCATCGTGCCGCGCAAGGACCCGCGGCCCTTCACGACAGCACATCTATAAATCAATCTGACCTCTCATTGGCAGCAGGTCCGTTCGTCTTCTCCGATCCGCCGAAGCCAGCCTCCACGAGAACATTTCGCGCACTCAGTCAGAGCCGGCGGTCATCAACAACACGCCCAGTTGTGTGCATGTCGTCCTCCGTGCACAGCCATCGTCGCCGAGTCTGGCGTTTTCGCGACGGATGCAATGATAACGATGAGGCTCGACGGTTGACCCCGTCGCGTGCGGCCAGCGCGTACGAAGAGGTTCGTGGGGATTTGCGTCCAGCAGTGAGGTCACCGGTTGGCTGCCGCTAGGATAGTTCGGTGCGACCGCTGGTACTCGTCTGGCCGTACGCGCTCGTCTTCTGGACGGTTTTCGTGTGCGCGTTCTTCCCTGAAGCGCGAGTGATCAGCCGGCGAATCGACCGGTCGAGCACCGCACAGGACGCAGGATCGAAGCTCCTCATCCTGATGGGCCAGGGCATCGGTACAGCGATCGCCTTCAACGTTCCATTCGTCTGGCCGTCAGCCCTGCTTCCACGTCCGATCGCCTGCTTTTGGATCGGGATCACGGCAATGATCAGCGGCAGCTTGCTGCGCCGCCATTGCAGGCGCATGCTGGGTGCGAACTTCACGGGAGCGGTGATCGTCCGAGACGGGCAGGCGGTTGTTGAGCGCGGCGCGTACCGCGTCGTTCGGCATCCCTCGTACAGCGCGGGCGTGCTCATGTTCTTCGGGATCGGGTTAGCCACCGGAAACTGGATCAGTACCGTGGTCATTGTCGGCGCATGCGCGGCAACTTATGCCTACCGAGTCAGGGTGGAGGAAGCGGCGTTGCTCGCGACGGTGGGCGACCGATATGCGGCGTACATGCGTCGGACCAAGCGTTTCGTACCCCGACTCTTCTGAAACCATCGTCAGGTCGCTGGCCGCAGGAGCTTGGGCCATTGGCGGGATGGCATCCGCGCAACATCGCCGCCAAAGAGAGCGGCCGTCGCCAGATGTCGTCCCGCGAGCGTTGACCAACACGCGAGACGAAATCGTTCAATGAGCGAGAGGGCCAGGTCTCGCAGCGCCTACGCCGGACACGACAGCCCCGACACGGACCATTCGGCGCGGCCGTTCCCGCTCGCGTAGCGGGAATCGACCACGATTGAAAACGTGAGGGTGGTCGCGCCATCCGCGTGCAGCCGGACCGCCTGCATGAAGGTCAGGGGGCGGGGGGGAATCGCCATCCAATTGTCCGAGGGGAT
>JBPYEE010000711.1:0-9363 GCA_051985095.1 Vicinamibacterales bacterium
GACGGCCGGCGTCGAGCCGGTCGAAATTCATCAGGGCGTTGAACACGAGGAAATAGCTGCCCTCTGTCTCACCGCGCCAGACGGGGTTGTTCGAGAACAGCACGACGTGGCCCTTGTCGAGCGGGACGTCGACGACCGCGGCATGCTGCGCAATCTCGGTACCGTTTTCGACCAGGCCCGAGACGAGCAGGTCGCGCGTGTCCGCGTAGCGGAGGATCACGCGCGGTCGCCTGGCCGGCGGAATGACGTTGATGCCATTCCGCAACTGTTCGTCGGTCACCGGCACCGCCTGCCAGAGATTCGGGCGTGGTTCCGGAGGAACCTCGACCGCCAGCCGCCCCTGTGGGACGTCGGCGTCGTCCGACTGACCGCGGCCCGTCGGACGGTTCCCACCATCGTCGGGGCCGAGGCGGCGGCCGCCGCGTGCGCCATAGATGTTTGAAACGTTGAAGATCGGGCCGTTGTCGCACCAGATGGCCAGGTTGTCGGTGTAGCCATACGCGATGGGACTTGCGTTGTCGACCATCTTCGACCGGACAACGCTGCCGACAATCCGCAGCCGCTGGCGCGGCGCGACCGACAGACCGGGCGTAAAGCCGTTTGACACGGCGAGGTCGGCGGTATCCATCGAGGTGATGAGCAGGCCGCCGCGACGGACGAAGTCCTGAAGGTGTGCGACGCCCGTCAGTCCAAGGCCGGGCCGCATGTCATCGGTTTGATCCTCCGATCCCAGGTTGGGCGTTTCGGCCGTCTTCCTCCACGGCAGCGGGTTGCTCCACATCGGCATGCCGTTGATGATGGCCTCGGCGCCACGGCCGACCGGCGCGAAGATGATGACGTCGTACTTGGCGTTCAGGTTGTCGTCCGCGGCAACCTGCTCGGTATTGATGTAGCTGTAGGGCACCCGCGCATCATCGAACGCGTGCCGCCACCAGCCCTCGGTCTGGGTGCTGAGCCAGGAATGCAGCATCGCGACGCGCGGCGTCCGAAGCGGATGGGTCGCGACGGAGGGCGCCGTGGCGACTGCCGTTACGGTGAGCCCCAAGTCAGCCGCCGTTTGTCGCAGATCGTTCTCCGCCACGTTGCGAATGATGAACGAGCCGCGGGTGAATTGCTTGCCGCCGGCCTCGAATCCCTGTTCTGCCGCCTCGACCGACGCGTCCTTCAGCCGGTACCGGAGCGTGACGAGCGCGGGGTCCGCATTGTGATTCACCAGATAGAGCGAGCCCGAGCCTGTGACCGCGCCGGCCAGCCGGGCGTCGGCGACGCGTTCCACCGGCGCGTCGAGCACCTTCACGTCGACGACGCGGATTGCCTGGGTGTTGAACAGCTCCGGGAACGTCCAGCCGGTGTCGTCGTACGGCGTTCGCTGCGGGTCGTTCGGGCTCCAGTACTGGTAATCGAGCAGCGAGTCGGCGATTCGGCTGTAAGGCTGATCCATCCGAACGATGTAGGACCCGGCCGGAAAGTTGCGCGTGGTGGGACGAGGGCGCTCGCGCGCCGCGGTCGGCGCCTGCGACTCCTGCGGACCGCCGGGGCCGCGATCGCCGTCACCAGCGGCCGGCGGCGTGCTCGATCCGGCTGCGCCGTCGGTTGTGACGGCCGGTCTCGGCGTCGACCTCTTGGCCGGCAGGGTCACGGTGAACGACGAGGTGGCCCGCGAGATTTCGACCCCCTGTTTCTGCAGGATCTTCAGCAAATCCCGCTGCAGTCCGGAGTGCGGATCGTCGGCGGGGAGGACGTAGGCCGCTGGCCCCTCGGTGCGCGCCTTCAGAATCGATCGCTTGCTCTTGGTGTAAAAGTTCCGCAGGAACAGCTGCTTGTTCGAGGCGAAGTAGTGGAGCGACGTCAGCAGCCCCGTTTCCTCGTAGTTGTTGTTGTTCCGCTGGGACCAGCGCGTCTTCGGCAGCGGCGGGTTCTGCTTGTACCAGGTGCGTGCGTACTCGTCGGGCCTCAGCTCGCGGTCCACCGTGTCGGCGCCCGCGTTTCCGAAGGTTTCATACAGGCGGCTGATTCCGTTGTGCAGCGCCGCGATGAACATCAGGTACCCCGGTGACCACGTATCGAAGTTGCCGTGCGTGAACACGCCCGGCATGCCGAACTTGGTCATTTCCGACACGTTGTTCCACCCGATCATCTCCCACTCGTCGGCCAGGATCGGATCGATCCACGCGTTGTACGGCCCATCGCCGACGGTGTTGTCGTACAGGTACGGCACCGATTCGTGGAGATCGTGGAGCACCTGCGGATGCCAGTGGTTGTGCACCTTCAGGACGTTCTCGGTGAGCTTCAGCGTCACCCCCATCGCGTCCCGGTTGTTGTCGTGCGCCACGTACTTGCCCCAGTACACGAGCGGCTGCCAGTGCTGTCCGGGGTGCGCGAGGTGCCACCGGTAGACGTCGACCATCTTGTCGCGGCCGTCGACTTCGATGACCGGCGTGATGAGCGTAATGAGGTTGTTGCGGATCGACTTGATGTAGTCGTGATCGTCCACGACGAGGCGGTAGGCCAGCTCCATCAGCGCGGTCGGCGCACCCGTTTCGGTCGCGTGAATCGCGCCGGTGATGTAGTAGATCGGCGTCGACTGCTGGACCAGGGCCTCGGCCTGGGCGTCGTTCATGTTGATCGTGCGCGGATCGCCGAGTTTCGCGAGCCGCTGGCGGTTTTCTTCGAGCCTGGCCATGTTCGCGTCGGACGAGATGGCGACGGCGATCATCTCGCGGCCTTCTTCGGTCGTGCCGATGGACCAGACTTTGACCCGCTGCGGCGCGGCCTTCTCCAGCATCCGCATGTACTCGTACACCTGCTCGGCGTACGGCAGCTTGCCAGGCGCCCCGGCGATGTCGCCGAGCACCGCCTTCGGCGTCGGCACCGTCTTCGAGGCCGGCAGGTAGTCGACCAGGGGCGACGAGAAAAACGGTTCCGTGGTGTATTCCTTGATCTTCGCGGTGTAGTCCTGATCGATCGCGATCTTCGGATCTCGAACGAAGGTCGGCTGCGCCACGAGGGACGCCGAGCCGGCGAGCATGAGCGCCGCGGCAACGGGCAACCGGCGAGACGATTTCTTCAACCCCATGATCTGGAAATCTTACGCGATAATCCGGATTGGCATGGCGCCATCCTCCGGCGGCACACTCGCCGCGCGTGCCCCCGACCGCCGGCGGGGCTCGGCCTGGCAGCCCGCGGCGGCACGCCGATGACCCCGGCGTTTACGACCCGGCTTGCGACGCCGGCTGATGCAGCCGCGATCGCGGAGATCTACAACCAGGGCATCGAGGACGGCGCCGCGACGTTCGAAACCGAGCCGCGCTCGGCCGAGCAAATCGCCGCCCTCCTCAGCGAGAAGGGCGACCGTTATCCGACCGTCGTTGTCGAGTGCGGCGGGCGGATCGTCGCGTGGGCCGGCGCGAGCAGCTACCGCCCGCGCGCGGCGTACGCGGGCATTGCCGACCATTCGGTGTACGTCGACCGCGCCTGGCGGGGCCAGGGCGCCGGCCGCGTCGCGCTCGAGGCGCTCATCCCCGAGTACGAGCAGCGCGGCTTCTGGAAGCTGTCGTCACGCATCTTTCCGGAAAATCGCGCCAGTCTCCGCCTGCACGCGCGGTGCGGGTTCCGGGTGGTCGGCACCTACCGCCGACACGCGAAGCTGCACGGCCGCTGGTACGACTGCGTGATCGTCGAAAGGCTGATGGGCGAAGCGGCCGCGCTACCGGATGCGGACGCGTGACTGCTCGCGCATGAATTGCGGCACGTAATACGGGCCGCCGGTCCCGCGGCCGGTCGACCCGCTGGCCTTCCAGCCGCCGAACGAATTGATGCCCGGCCACGCCCCCGTCGTCGCCCCCGCCCGGCGATTCGCGTAGGTGACGCCGGCCTGGATGCGATCGAAGAACTGCTGGATTTCGCGGTCGTCCTCCGAAAAGATCCCGGCCGTCAACCCGTACTCGGTCGCGTTGGCGAGGGCAATGGCTTCGTCGAGCGACGTGACATCGCCGAGGACCGTAATCGGGACGAACAGCTCTTCAGAAAAGAGCGGGTGGTTCGTCGGCAACCGGTCGATGATCGTCGGCTCGACGAAGTAGCCGTGGGCGAACTCGCCCTCGGTCAGGCGGTGGCCGCCGGTCAGGATCTCGCCGCCGTCGGCTTTTGCCTGCGCGATGGCGCGCTCGTAGGTGCGGACCGCCTCGTCGTTGATGACCGGCCCGAGATAGACGTCGCGGTGCAGCGGGTTGCCGACCGTGAGCCGCCGCGTCTTGTCGACCAGCAGCCGCACGAACTCGTCGCGGACGGCCCGGCTGATGTACACGCGTGAGCACGCAGAACATTTCTGGCCCTGGGCCCCGAACGCGGATCGCATGACGCCGTCGCTGGCCTTGTCCAGATCGGCGGACCGCATGACCAGCGCTGGATTCTTGCCGCCCATCTCGATCACGAGCGGCCGCGGGAACGCGCGTTGCGCGTTGTCGCGAATCAGATGCATCCCGACGTCTTTTGAACCGGTGAACACGATGCCGTCGATATCCGCGTTGTCGATGAGCTCCTGTCCGGCGGTGCCGCCGCCGCCCGTGACGAAATTGAATACACCCGGGGGCACGCCGGCCTCGGTCATCAGCTCCATCAGCCTGAACCCGATGAGCGGCGTCGTCGACGCCGGTTTGAACACGACGGTGTTGCCCGCGACGAGCGCGCCGCCGGAGGGGCCGGCGGCCAGCGCGAGCGGAAAGTTGAACGGCGAGATCACCGCCCACACGCCGTAGGGCCGCAGCACGCTGAGGTTCTCTTCGCCCGGCCCGAGCGCCCCCAGCTTTGTCGTGAACCCGTGGTGCTCGACGATCTGATCGCAGTAGTACTCGATCAGATCCGCCGACTCTTCGACATCACCGACGCACTCGAGACGGTTCTTGCCCGCCTCGTATCCCATGAGCGCCGAGAGATCCCAGCGGTGATCGCGAATCCGGTTCGCGACGCTCTTCAGCAGCGCCACGCGGTCCTGCCATGGACGCGCGCTCCACGCGGGGTAAGCCTCCCTGGCCGCCCCGATGGCCGCGCGGACTTCCGCGAGGCCACCACTCTGGAACCTTCCGAGCAGGATCCGCGTGTCGATCGGGCTTCGATCGTCGAACTCGCTCGCGGCGCGGACCTCCCGCGCGCCGATGACAAGCGGATAACTGCGGCCGAAGGTGGTCCTGACCCGCTCGATGGCGGCATCGAGCTCGCGGTGCAGGTCCTCCATCCGGTCGGCGGTCATCGTCGCGTACGTGATTTTCTGCTCGGTCCGTTTGACGTCGGTTTCCATTAGCTGATCCTCGTTGTCGCCCGGTCGATGGCGGCGACCAGCCGCGCGACCTCGCGTCGGAGGCGCGCGCGGTCGTGATCGGTGATCGCCTCGGTCACCGCCGGCAGCACCTCGGGTGCGTAGGTCGGCTGCGGCGCATAAATCAAATGACGATACCACGGGCGCGACGGCAGGCCGTCGCGATCGAGAAAGGCGGGTTCGAGCGCGATCAGCGCGCGATTGATCGCCGCCAGCTGAGCCGACGGCGGCGTCCCCTGCAGCGCCCGATCGGTGCGCTCGGCCAGCGCCGCGGCAGCGGCGGCAAAGCGATCGACGGCGACCACGAGCGGCTGCAACGCGGACCGGTCGGACTCGGGCGCGCGGCCCATCGTTTCGGCCACATACTCCCGCAGCGCGGAAGCGTACGCCACGGCATCGAGCGGCACGATATCCGCGTTCGCGAGCCGCAGCGCGATGACCCCCCAGATCCGGGCGACCGCGGTCTGGAACGAGAACCCCGGGTCGCCGAATCGCGCGACCCAGAGGTGATCGTCGTAAATCGAGTGATAGACGCCGTAGGGACCGGTGAACCCGAAGTCAACCACCGGAATGCCGAGAAAATTCAGAAAGACGGTGTAATCGGATCCGCTGCCGAGACGATTCTTGACCTGGATCCGGTTTGACCCCGTGCCCAGCACGTCGCCCGCGGCGTCGGCGACCAGTCGCGTCAGCGACGGCACGGCGCTCGCCTCGAACGCCGACCCGCTGGCCGCCATGTCGACGTTCACGTACGCGACGGCGTGGCCGGTCAGGTCGCGTTGATGTTCCTCGCCCCATTCCGTCGAGGAGGTCAGTGTGAACTCCTCGGCATCCCAGTTGGCAAACACGATCGTCCGTTTCGGCCGCGTCCCCTGGCGCGCCAGCGTGCCGAGCGACCGCGCGAGCTCCATCAACGACGCCGTCCCGCTCGACGGGTCGACGCCGCCGTACACCCACGCGTCGCGATGGTTTCCGACGATGACGAGCTCGTCGGGAAACGCCGTGCCGGTGATTCGACCGGTGACCGTCCAGATGGGGCGGATCCCGTCGTCGTTGTGGACCTTCAGGCGGACCGGCGTGCGACCGGGCCCCACGCGATACGTCAGGTTCGGGATGCCGCCCTGCCAGGCGGCTGGCGCGGCGGGGCCCTTGAGCGAGTCGAGAATCACGCGTGCATCACGCCACGACAGAGGCGCACTGGGCACCTTGGGCAGCGACACCGCCTCAGCGGCGCTGATGCGTTTGGCCCCCGGGACCGACGCCCACCCGGGCGTCAACGGATCGCCGGGCACGCGAAAGTCGTAGACCGTGCCGCCGCGTTGAATGTGGCTGTCGTTGCCCCACGGCCCGTCGGGGTACACCCGGCCTCTGCGGAACCCGTCCTCCGCCGGATCGGAATAGATCAGGATGCCGGCCGCGCCGCGCTGTTCCGCCGTGAAGACCTTGAACCCGCGGTAGCTGTACGGCACGGAGTAGCGGACGAGCGCGATCTTGCCTTTGATGTCGACGCCGTGGGCACGCAGCCAGTCGTAATCCTCCGGATTGCCGCTGTGCGCGTAGACGATCGGCGCCGTGACGTCGGCCGACGCGGAGTAGGCGTGATAGGCGACGCCCACATCGCGAGCCGAGTCTGGATCACCGGGCACCGCGTCTTCCCGCAGGCGCGCGTGCCACGCGCCCATTTCCACGCGGACCTCATCGGCATACGGCAAGAGGACGTCGTGTTGCGCGATCTCGACGCGTTCCAGCCCCCACTCGCGCCACCGGTCGCGGACCCACTCGGCGAGGACGCGATCCCGGGCCGTGCCAGCGACGTGCGGCTCGGCCGTCAGCCATTTGTGCATGTCGGCGAGACGCGCGGCATTCGGGAGCTGGATGAAGCGACGTTCGAGCGTGCGCTGTGCCTGCGCCGAGGCCGCCGCGAACCCGTAGATCGCGGCCACCGGCGGGGCGGCGTCGCCGCCACCGGCGGCGCCGAGGCAGACGATCAGCAGAATGGCAAGGGCGTTACGACGCCTCCAGGATGGCTTTCGCGGCGAGCGCACCGGATCGTCCATTCAATCCTGTCCCAGGATGCGTTCCCGAACCACACAAAAACAGGTGGCGGATCGGCGTCTGGTAGCGCGCCCACCCGAGGACCGGCCGCGTCAGGAACGACTGATCGAGCGCGAGCTCCCCATGAAAAATGTGGCCGCCGGTCAGCGCGTACGTGCGCTCGAGATCGAGCGGCGTGATCACTTCGCGCGCCACGATCGAGGCTTCGAACCCGGGCGCATACCGGTCGATCGTTTGTGCGGCAATCCGCCCCAGGCGGTCGCGCTCGAGGTCCCAGGTGGAGTCGCGGAGGCGATACGGCGCGTATTGGACGTACGCGGAGACGACATGCCTGCCGTCTGGTGCCAGCGACGGGTCGACGAGCGACGGCACCGTCAGCTCGATCCAGGGCGAGTCAGCGAAGCCACCGTATTTTGCCGCATCGAACGCGCGCTCGATCGTGTCCAGGCTGCCCGCAAGCCGTATCCGGCCGGTCAGCGCCGCGGGCGGGCAGTCGAACGGCGGCAGCGCCGACACCGCGAAGTTCACTTTGGCGAGCGTGCCGTACGCACGCCAGTTCCGGACCCGGCCGACGAATTCGGGCGACAGGTGGATCGGATCGATGAGCGCGAAGGTCCGCTTCGGATCCGCGCTGGACACGATGGTCGTCGCGCGGATCTCTTCCCCGGTGGTCAACGCGACGGAGGTCGCCCGCCCGTCGGCGACGACGATCTGGGTGACCTCCGCGTTCGTTCTGATCTCGACGCCCGCGGTCCGTGCGGCCGCGGCCAGGGCATCGGCAATTGCGCCCGCCCCGCCGCGTGCGAACCAGCCAGTCGCGATCGGGTGCCGCTCGATCGCCCCGAGCAGCAGCAGGGCGTTCGCCGTGCCGGCGGACCGGGGGCCCAGAAAAGCGCCGAGGATGCCACCGGCGGCGATCAAACTGCACAGCGATTCGTTTTCGAACCATTCGCCGACAAGATCGGCGGCGGCCATCGGCAGCCAACGCACCAGTCGGTACGCGTCGGGTCTGGCCAGCGCCCGGAATCGGCGAGCCGTCGCCAACAGGGCGACGAGATCGGCGGCGCCCGGGTGATCGATCGACGGAGGCGGCATCGAGCAGACGTCGTTCACGATCGCGGCAATCCGCGAGAAGGTGGCGAGAAAAACGGGGTACTGCGTGGCGTCGCGGGCCGACGCGGCCCGGAGGCTCTCGACCGTCCGCGCCACATCGCGCCACACGATCACCGCGGGCCCGGCCGTCGACGGCGCACACGCGGCGGCGTCGGGCCGCAGGATCGCCAGGCCGTGGCGTTCGAGGGCGAGCGTCTGAACCAGCCGCGGCTCGATCGCGGCGGCATGCGCCAGCGTCGGACAGCGGAATCCAGGCGCCAGTTCGCTGGTCCGGGCGCAGCCGCCGACGCGATCGCTCCGTTCGAGGACCGTCACCCGGCGACCCGCCCTGGCGAGCAGCGTCGCGGCGACCAGACCGTTGTGTCCGCCGCCGATGACGACAACCTCGCTCATCGACCGTGCCGCAGGATGCGCCGCGCGCAATTGCGCCCGGGTGCGCCCATGATTCCGCCGCCAGGATGCGTCGCCGATCCACACATCCACAGGTTGCGGATCGGCGTCTGGTACTGCGCCCAGCCTGGCAGGGGGCGGGCGAAGAACAGCTGCTCAAGCGTCAACTCGCCCTGAAAGATGTTGCCCTCGGTCAGCCCGAACTCGCGTTCGAGGTCCAGTGGCGTCAGAACCTGGCGATGAAGAACGATGTTGCGGATATTGGGCGCGTACTCGGCGAGCGTCTCGATCACCGCGTCGCCAAACGCGTTGCGCTGATCGTCCCACGTGCCGTGGCGGAGCCGATAGGGTGCGTACTGCACGAAACACGAGAGGATGTGCTTGCCGGGCGGCGCGATTGAGGGATCGGTCAGCGTCGGGATCACGATATCGATATACGGCCGCCGGGAGAATTCGCCGTATTTGGCCTGGTCGTAGGCCCGCTCCATGTA
>JBPYEE010000712.1:0-2521 GCA_051985095.1 Vicinamibacterales bacterium
CAGTTTCATCGGCTTTCCCGGCAAGACCGCCTGCGGATCAATCCACACGATCGCGACGTTCCTCGCCGGGTCGCTGGCCAGCACGCGGCCGGCGACCTTCTTCGCCGCTGAGAACTGGACTTCGACCGCTGTCGCCGAACCCACGAGGCGCTGGTTCGTCGCGATGACTCCGCGTGCATCGACGAGAAAGCCGCGGCCGACACTTTTGGGGGTCCAGATCGTCACGATGCTGGCCTGCCACTCGGCGAGAAGGCTCTCCTCGGCGCTTTCCTCTGCCGCCGCGCGGGCTGCGGGCGATGCCGCAGCGCCGGGTTTCGCCGTTTCGATCGTCGCGTTGGCTGCGGTCAGGATCAAAGCGGTGTCGCCGCTGGCCGCGACGGTGACCGGCTGAGTCCACTGATAGGCCTTGCCCTCGAAGATAAACGGGGCGTCCGATTCGACAACGTACTTCCCCGGCTTGAGGTACGCTTCCGCGCTGCCATCGCGTTTGGTGACGAAACGATGGGGCGAAGTGGTGACGGGATCGTCGCTAATCAGCAGCGCGTGCCCCGGCACCGGGCGGGGGCTGCCGTCAGCTGCGGTGACGGTCACAGAGATCTTGAGCAACACCGTCTGCGGGGGCGCCACGCTGGACAGCGCGATGACGAGAACGAGCGCGGGAAGTCGTCCCACGTCTCCAGTCTACGCCGTCGCCGACCGACAGTCAGACTTACGGTGATAAGGAGGGAACATGAGGATCGAGCGGCTGCGAGTCTGGTGCGTGCTGGGTCTCGCGGGGGCGGGTATGTCGGCGGCTACCCTGTTGTATGCGCAGGCGCCGGCGTCGCCGCCAGGCCAGAGTGGACGGGCGGGCGCTCCGGCGGCGCTCGCGGTGCCGAATCCAACCTACGTGTCCATCCCGATGGAAGTCGAAGTCGACCGCCCCGCCGCCGAGGTGTGGAAGCGCGTGGGCAAGTATTGCGACATCGGCGAGTGGCTGCGGATCGCGAACTGCACGATTATCTCCGGCAAGGACGGCGAGCTCGGGGCCGTTCGATCGGTCGGAAACGAGGTGCTCGTCGGAAAGACCGAGCTGTCGTATACCTACACGCAGCCCGTGCGCGAAGGCCGTCCCTATAACCTGTACCACGGCACGCTCGAAGTGCGGCCGGTGACGGTGACGTCTTCGAAACTCATTTACACGCTGGTCTTCGACAACTCGATGCTGGCCGACGACGCGGCGCGGCAGGCGGATATCGAGCGACGCCGGACGCAGTTCACGCAGGCCCTGCAGAACATGAAGATTCTGGCGGAAGGCGGAACACTGCCGCCGACACCGCCACGCCGCGGCGGACCTGGCCTGTAAGACGGCAATCAGATCTGCCTACGGCCTGATGACCGTTCCGTCCCGCCGGCGCGTCGTGCCCCAGGAGTAGTCGAAGTTCGGCGGACCGGCGGGGAACGGGAACCTGGCCGCGACCTTTTCGTCGACTTCGATGCCGAGCCCCGGCTTCTCCTGCGCCAGCATGTACCCGTCCTTCACCTCGGGGCAGCCGACGAACACCTCCCGCGTGTCGGCGGGGAAGCCGCTGCCTTCGTGGACGCCGAAGTTGTAGTTCGTCAGCTCGAGAGCCAGCTGCGCCGCATGGGCGATCGGCGACGCGTCCCCGGGTCCGTGCCACGCGGTACGGACGCCAAAGTATTCGGACATCGCCGCGACCTTGCGCGCCGGGCTCAACCCGCCGATCTGCGAGAGGTGAATGCGGATGAAATCGATCAGCCGATCCTTGATGAGCGGCACGTACTCGTGCTCGTTGTTGAACAGCTCGCCCATCGCGATCGGCACGCATGTCTGCTGTCTCAGCAGCCGGAAATGTTCGTTCTGCTCCGGCGGAAGCGGGTCCTCGACGAAGTACGGGTGGTACGGCTCGAGCGACTTGCACAGGTTGATCGCCTGGTTGGGGGTGACGCGTTCGTGCACGTCGTGCAGCAGTTCCACATCGTCGCCAAGCTTGGTGCGCAAATGCTCGAAGAGCTTCGGGACAATTCGTACGTACGGTCCAGATTCCCAGATCGCGCCGGGATTCGTCGGACCGACGGCCTGATCCGACACCGCGGGATTCGCGCGCGTGGCGCCCGCACCATAGCCGGCCAGACCGGGCGTCGTCACTTGCACGCGCACGTGGCGGAAACCCTGCTCCATTGCACGCCGCGCGCTATCCTCAACCTCGGTGAAGCTGTTCCCGCTTGCGTGGAAGTAACAGTCGGCGCCGAGGCGCACCTTGCCGCCGAGGAGCTGGTAGAGCGGCATGTTCGCGCGCTTGGCCTTGATGTCCCAGAGCGCCATGTCGACGCCGCTCATCGCGTTGAACAGCACCGGACCGTTGCGCCAGTACGAGCTGACGTAGCTCGACTGCCAGATGTCCTCGATCTCGTCGACGTTGCGCCCGGTCAGAAAGGGCTTCAGAAACTGATCGACGGCCGTCTGCACGGCCAGCGCGCGCTGCGTGAACGTGGCGCAGCCCCAGCCGGCCAGGCCCGG
>JBPYEE010000713.1:0-2463 GCA_051985095.1 Vicinamibacterales bacterium
GACGTACGGCAAGCGCATGAACGTCGCCGGCTGCGCGAATCGCGGCGACCTGAAGGACGCGCGCGGCTGATGCGTCATACGGAAGAATTGTAAGGGCAGATGCTATAGTGCGGGCGCGGATGACATCCACCGGCCCGGCTCTCAGACCCGCGCTTGGCAGCGGGCTGACGACTGTCGAGTACTTCACCTTCGGCTTCGGCACGATGATCGGCGTCGGCTGGCTCGTCCTCATGGACGATTGGCTGACGCGCGGCGGGCCCGGCGGCGGCATGCTCGGGTTTCTGATCGGCGGTCTGCTGCTCGTGCCGATCGCGCACACCTACGGCCGGCTCGTGCAGCGCATCCGCGACGCCGGCGCCGAGATCGCCTACACCGAAGGGGTCTTCCCGCCCCTGGTCAGCTACGCCGCGGGATGGACGATGGTGCTGTCATACGCGATCGTGTGCCCGTGGGAGGCGGTCGCGACGGGGAATCTCCTCGCGCGCGTCATTCCGTCGCTCAACACGATCCCGCTCTATACGGTGGCGGGCGTCCCCATTTACGCGCCGCGGCTGGCGGTCGGCGTGGCGCTCACGCTGCTGGTGGCCGTCGTCAACTATCGAGGCATCAAACCGAGTGGCCTGTTCCAGGACGTGATGACGTTCGGGTTGCTGGCGACGTTCGCGATCTTCACGGCGCTCGGGTTCCTCCATGGTTCGGCGGCCAACATGCAGCCGTTCTTCTCGCACAGCGGCGCCACCGGCGCGTGGCTGTCGATCTTTCTCGTGCTGCAGATCGTGCCGTATTTCATGACGGGCTTCGAGTCGGTCGCCAAGGGGTCCGAAGAGGCGCGCGTCGGCTTCGATCCGCGCCGCTTCGCAACCGCGATTTACGCGGCGCTTCTCTCCGGCCTGGTGTTCTACGTCGCGATCATCGCCGTGGTCACCGCGGTCTATCCGTGGCGCGAGATCGTCTCGGGACACGTCCGCACAGAGATTGCCTTCGAGCGGACGTTCGGGTCGCACGCGATCGCGCAGCTGATCCTGTTTGGCGCGTTCCTGTCGCTGCTGAAGATCTTCAACGGCAACTTCGTCGCGGCGACGCGGATGCTCTACGCCATCGGCCGCCGCAACCTCGTGCATCGCTCGCTCGGCCGGGTCCACCCGGCGTTTGGCACACCGGTCGTGGCCATCACTCTGATGGGGGTCTTGACAGTCGCCGCTGCGATGCTCGGCGATGCGATCCTCGTCCCGATCACCGAAGTCGGGTCGCTGGCGGTCGGCGTCGGCTGGCTCTCGGCCTGCGCGGCGTTTCTCCGCCGACGCGAGGCGCGCGACCCGGCGGCCATGGCCATCGCCGGCGCCGCCGTGAGCCTCGCGATCATCGGAATGAAAGTGGTCCCGCAGGTGCCGGGCAGCTTCACCCGGGGCGAGTGGACGGCGTTCGCGGGGTGGTCAGGTCTTGGGCTGCTCTTCTGGCTCGCCCGCCCCCGATAGCACCTGCTCCACGAACGCGTCCTGCGGCAGCGCGCCGAGGATCTCGACACGATCGTTGACGATGCTTTTGGGCACCCCGGTGACCTGGTAGCGCCGCGCGAGATCCGGGTACTCGGTGGCGTCGACGGCGAGGGCGGTGACGGTCGGGGTGGCGAAGGCGATTTCGTGTGCGAGGCTGACCGCCCGCGGACAATGCGGTCAGGTGGGCGTGGTGAAAACCTGAATCGTCATCGGCTGGTCGATGGCGGCGAGCTTCGCGCGATTGGCGGCGCTCAGGACCGGTTCGCGCCCGCCGACGAGCAGGACCGCCTGCACCAGCGAGATGAACTCGTAGCCGGCGGGCGCGCCGATGAATCGGATCCGCGAGTCCCGCTCGCGCCCGTCCGCGTCGATGCCGACGAGCGCGAGCGCCGGGACGCGATCGATCCCGAACCGTTTCGCCTTGTCCCCCTCAAGGACGAGATTGACCTCGTCGATGGTGATCCGATCGGACAGCAGCGCCAGTTCGTCGATGATCTGGCGCGTCTGGGGGCAGGTCTCACAGTCGAGCGTCTGCGTGAAAAAGACGATCCTGACGCCGCGCGTCAGCTCGGCGAACGCGTCGCGCAGTTTGTCCTGATCGGCGGTCGAGAGCAGTGCCATCCGCCCGATTATCGCACGCGGTTATTTGAAGAGGTCGTCGAAGGCCCGCCGCGCGCTCGTGGACGGGGCCTGCGGGTCAGAGGCGGGCGTGGGCGTGCCCGTCTGCCGCTCGACGGTCGTGCGCGGCGTGAACAACTGGCACTCGTTCCGGGCGTCTTTGGGCGCCACACGCGCCGCGAGTTTCGCGTTCTCCAGGCATTCCCACCGCACCGAGGTGTCGAACGAGACGCACTGCGTGCAGGCGTGGAGATCGACCCCGCATTTCGAGCAGCGCTCGAGGCTGCCAATCGGCAGCGACAGGAGGTTGCCGCATCGGGCGCAGCGGCACACTTCGTGGGCGGCCATC
>JBPYEE010000714.1:0-13126 GCA_051985095.1 Vicinamibacterales bacterium
TAAACGTCTCGTCGAATTCGCGGACGGTTCGGACGGCGCCGAGCCGCGTCAGATCGAAGAGCCCGGGCCGCCAGCGCGCCTTCCGGCGCATCCGGCGTTTGAGATCCCGGACGAAATTCCAGTTGTACAGCCAGTTGTCCCGCCGCTCGAGCGCCTCGACGCAGGCTTCGATTTCGATGATGGGCGATACCGCGGCGACGCCGGCCAGGCCCCGGGGCGCGTACCGGCCGTATTCGCCGGCGAGCTTCAGCGCGAGGTTGCCGCCCAGCGAATAACCCGCCACCACGATCGCCGGTAGCTGGTCGATTCCCGTCAGCTCGTCAATCACATGCGCCGCGTCGGCCGTGAGCCCGGAATGAAAGAGCCCGACCGAGAGACGCTCGGTGCCGCCGCAATTGCGTTGGTTCAGGCGGACGACGTTCATGCCGCGTGCAAACGCCTTCGCCGCCAGCCCACGCATGTAGTGCGCGTCGCTCGACCCATTCAGGCCGTGCAGCGCGATGAGCGTGGGATGCAACGACGGGATCCTCTGCCAGTGACAATCGGCGACAACACGGGTCTCGGCGGCGACGTCAAAGAATCGTCTTGTGGGAGAGGGCAGCCGCGGGAAATAGCGCGGATTGCCCCATCCGTAGATCGTCATCCGGTGGCCGCCCACCAACGACGGTCGCGGAACGAACGCGTCCATAGAGAACGATGATACCGTTCGTATTCTGGATGCGGATCCGGCAGGCCGACGATAGAATGTCGCTGGCGAATTCCGCAGTCCGCGATTCCCGAGCCCCCATCCGACGGAGGGAGTAATGAGAACGGCCCGTTTGTTATTTGTCGGCGTCCTCGTAGCGATTACCGTGTCCTTGACGGCTCAGACCCAACCACCGGCGAACACCGCCGCTGCCGAGCCGCCGAACCCGAAACTCGATCAGTACAAGCGCGACGTCGCGCTCGAGGTCGATGGCGAGCGGGAAAACATGTCGCAGTGGAACGACATGGTCTTCAGCTATGCCGAGCCTGGCTTTCAGGAATTCGAGACGTCGAAGTATCTGACCGGCATTCTCCGCCAGAACGGGTTCGCCGTCACCGAGGGCGTCGCCGGCATCCCCACCGCGTGGACCGCGACCTGGGGGAGCGGCAAGCCGGTGATCGCGCTCGGTTCCGACCTCGACGACATCCCACAGGCGTCGCAGAAACCGGGTGTCGCGTGGCACGAACCGATCATCGAAGGCGCGCCAGGCCACGGCGAAGGCCACAACTCGGGCATGCCGATGCAGATTGCCGCCGCCATCGCGGTCAAGAAGATCATGGAGCAGCAGCATCTGCAGGGCACGCTGATGCTCTGGCCGGGTGTGGCCGAAGAGCTGCTGGGCGCGAAGGCGTTTTACGTGCGTGCCGGCCTCTTCAAGAACGTCGACATCTGCATCTTTGCGCACGTCGGATCGGATATGCAGGTCAGCTGGGGCGACAGCGCCGGCAACGGCCTGGTCTCGGTCGAGTACGACTTCAAAGGCGAAAGCGCGCACGCGGCCGGCGCCCCGTGGCGCGGCCGGTCCGCGCTCGACGCGGTGGAGTTGATGGACGTCGGCTGGAATTTCCGGCGGGAACACCTCCGGATCCAGCAGCGATCGCACTATGTGATTCCCAACGGCGGCGATCAGCCGAACGTCGTCCCGCCGAATGCGAGCGTCTGGTACTACTTCCGCGAAACCGACTACGACCATATCAAGCAGATGTGGGATATCGGGAACAACATGGCGAAGGGCGCCACGTTGATGACCGACACCGAATACACGTCGCGGGTGCTCGGTTCGGCATGGCCCGGACACTTCAACAAAACGGTCGCCGAGGTCATGCACGCGAACATCGAGAAGGTTGGGTTGCCTGAGTGGAGCGCGGAGGACGTCGCGCTCGCCAAGGCGGTCCAGCGCGAGATGAAGGTGCCTGAAAACGGGCTGCCGACCAAGATTCGGCCGCTGCGCGGCCGCGAGGTGATTCCCGACGAAGAGAAGCGCGGTGGCGGGTCCGACGACATCGGCGACATTTCCTGGAATGTGCCGACCGTGACCCTCAATTACCCCTCCAACATCCAGGCCGGGCCGGGCCACAACTGGGCGAATGCGATCTCGATGGCGACCCCGATCGCCCACAAGGGGATCCAGTACGGGGCACGAGTGGTCGCGATGACCGTGCTCGACTTGATGACGCGGCCGGAGCTGGTCACCCAGGCCTGGGACTACTTCAACAATGTCCAGACGAAGAACCGCAAGTACGTCTCGTTCCTGCGGCCCGAAGACAAACCGGCGATCTGGTTGAACAAGGAGCGGATGGAAAAGTACCGCCCCGAGATGCGGAAGTACTACTACGACCCGAGCCGCTACAAGAGCTATCTCGACCAGCTTGGGATCAAATACCCGACGATCGACAAGCCGGCGACGAAGTCGTCGAGCCAGCCGTAGCGATGCGGGGCACACGCCTTTCGTCGTTCGTCGTCGCGCTCACCGCGGCCGTCTCCCTGGACGCGGCGCAAACGCCTCCGCCCTCGACCGGCGCGACCGGCGCGGCTGCGGACCTCAACAAGGGGAACGTCGCGCTCGAGGTCGCTTCGGAAGCCGAGAACATCCAGAAATGGAACGACTCGGTGTTCAGTTTCGGCGAGCTCGGATTTCAGGAATACGAGACGACGAAATACCTCACCGACATCCTGAAGAGGAACGGCTTCACCGTCCAGACCGGCGTGGCCGACATTCCGACGGCGTGGACCGCGCGCTGGGGATCAGGCAAGCCGGTGATCGCGCTCGGGTCTGACGTCGACTGCATCCCGCAGGCTTCGCAGAAACCGGGCGTCGCCTATCACGATCCGATCATCGAGGGGGCCCCCGGCCACGGCGAGGGGCACAACTCGGGCATGCCGCTCCAGATCGCGGCCGCGCTGGCGGTGAAGAAGATCATGGAGCAGCAGCATCTGCAGGGGACGCTGATGCTCTGGCCCGGCATCGCCGAAGAGCTGGTCGGGGCGAAGGCGTACTACATCCGCGCGGGGCTGTTCAAGGACGTCGACATTTCGATCTTTGCGCACGTCGGCGAGAACCTCGGCGTCTCGTGGGGCGACGGAACGCAGAACGGGCTGGTGTCGGTCGAGTACAGCTTCAAGGGCGAGAGCGCGCATGCCGCCGCACAACCATGGCGTGGACGCTCGGCGCTCGACGCCGTCGAGCTGATGGATGTCGGCTGGAACTTCCGGCGCGAGCACCTGCGAATCCAGCAGCGATCGCACTACGTCATCACCAACGGCGGCGACCAGCCCAACGTCGTTCCTCCCAATGCCTCGGTCTGGTACTACTTCCGCGAAACCGACTACCAGCACATCAAGGACATGTGGGAAATCGGTGACCGGATGGCAAAAGCGGCGTCGATGATGACCGACACCGAGGTGTCGATGCGCGTGCTCGGATCGGCCTGGCCGGGCCACTTCAACCGGACCATCGCCGAGGTGATGCACGCAAACATCGAAAAAGTCGGCCTGCCGCAATGGTCGGAGGCGGATCAAACACTCGCCAAAGCGCTGCAGCACGAGCTCAAGGTGCCGGAAGTCGGCCTCGCGACGAAGCTGCAGCCGCTGCGTGGCCGCGAATTGATCCCCGACGAGGAGAAGCGCGGCGGTGCGTCCGATGACATCGGCGACATCTCGTGGAACGTGCCGACCGTGACGCTCCGCTACCCGTCGAACATGGCGGCCGGACCGGGTCACAGCTGGGCGAATGCGATCTCGATGGCGACACCCATCGCACACAAAGGCATTGAGGCGGGCGCGAAGGTCGTCGCCCTGACGGTGATCGACTTCCTGATGAAGCCGGAGCTGGTGACCCAGGCGTGGGACTACTACAGGAACGTGCAGACGAAAAACGTGAAGTACATCCCGCTCATTCGGCCCGGGGACAAGCCGGCCATCTGGCTGAACGAGCAAACGATGGCCAAGTATCGCCCGGAGATGCGGAAGTACTACTACGACGCGTCGAAATACCGGAACTATCTCGAGCAGCTCGGGATCCAGTATCCGACCGTGCGTTAGACCGTCCGGTTTCAGCCGCGTCGGCGGGGACCAGGCGTCGCGAAGCGTCCTCTTCCAGCGTGTCGCTTTTTCGTGTCCGATTCGCGGGTTGACGGCGGTCCGGCGGGCCTTCCCGAAGGATGACCACCCCCTCCTGTTCGCCTGAGGGGCGATCGCCGACCGAAACACCGCGGTCCCGCGTACACCTGGGCTCGGCTTGTCGGCGCACACAGACCACCGGCCCCGAGGCATCGGACGCGCCGATCCCTGGCCGGTGTCAGACCAGAGCCGGTGGGGGGTGCCGAAAATCCGTGAAATCGAGCCGCGCCTGACGAGTCCGGCGCGTGGCGTGCCGTGTCGGCGGCCGCGGTTTATACTGACAGAACCCGATTGGAGGCGAGTGTCAGGTGCGAAACACCATCCGGGCGCTGATGTGCGGCGGTGCAGTCCTGGCGGCGGCGTCAGCCTCCGCGGCTGACCGAACGCCGACCTTCTCGAAAGACGTCGCGCCGATCCTCTATGCGCGGTGTGCGGAATGCCATCGGCCGACGATGTACGCGCCGATGTCGCTGCTCACCTACGAAGAGGCGCGGCCCTACGCCCGCGCCATCAAAGAGCGCGTGGTGGCGCGGTCGATGCCGCCGTGGGGCGCCGACGCGCCGGCCGGGGTGTTCAAAAACGATCCGTCGTTGACGCCGCAGGAGATCGGGACGATTGCCGCCTGGGTGGACGCTGGCGCGCCGAAGGGCGACGAGGGGGACCTGCCCGCGAAACCGGAATTCACCGAGGGATGGACGATTGGCAAGCCGGACGTGGTCTTTGCGATGGAGGACGAATTCCACATCCCCGCGGAGGGCACGGTTCCGTATCAGTACGTGCGGGTGCCGACGCATCTGACCGAGGACCGCTGGATCCAGGCCATCGAAATTCGGCCCGGCGCCGCCGCGCAGGTCCATCACGTCATTGCCTTCACGCAACCCGCCGGCGGGCCGCTCACGGGGGGCGGCGTCCTCGGGCCGACCAACATCGGGGGCACGACGCCCAACAAGCCCGGGATCCGGTATCCGGACGGCGTCGCCCGCCTCCTGCGCGGGAACCACGACATCGTCCTGCAGATTCACTACACCACGAACGGCAAACCGGCCGACGACCGCACGCGCGTTGGCATCATCTTCGCGAAAGAGCCGCCCCTCAAGCTCGCCGCCGGAGGCATGGTGGTGCAGCCGCGCTTCGTCATCTCCGCCTACGACGACAACGCCGAAGTCCGCGGCACGACGAGGCTGCAGCGCGACACCGTCATCACGACGCTGACGCCACATATGCACGTGCGCGGCAAGGACATGACCTACATCGCGCATTACGCCGACGGCACGTCGGAGACGCTGCTGCGCGTTCCCAAATACGACTTCAACTGGCAGATCACCTACGAGCTCGCCACACCCAAGGCGCTGCCGCGCGGGACCGAGATTGAAGTCATCGCGCACTACGACAATTCGCCCAACAACAAGTTCAATCCGGATCCGTCGAAGGATGTCCGGTGGGGCGATCAGACGTGGGACGAGATGATGATCGGCTTCTTCGGTACCGTCGTGAACGTGCCCGCCGCGATGACAGCGCCGGCCAAGCCTTAGGCGGCCTACATCGTGGGAGTCGGCTTGCACCCATCGACAAACGATCGCTTGACGCCGTTGGGTGGCGCGATCGCCCGGAAGAAGCTCTCTAAATAGTCTTTCGCCTGCGAGCGGGCGTCGCGGTCGATCTCCCGCATGGTGTCCAGCAGGTGCAGCATCTCGGTACGCTGCGTACGGAAGGCCTCGGCGCTCTTGTCCAGCTGATCGAGCGGGACACAGGGTCCGCGATAGAGGCGATCGGAGACGGTCCGAATGCCGAGGCGCCGGTCGGGGGCGGCGTAGGGCGGGCTGACGAACCCGGTCAGATCGAAGTCATAGGGAATGGTGAACATCGTCCGGGTGGGCGTCTGCACGACGCGCACGTTGTGCAGCGCGTAGAGCGAGAAATCGGTGTTCCCGATCATGTAATTGAACAACATCATGTTGTTGAGCGCCGCCGGATCGACATCCTTGAAGAGCAACCGCGGCGGTTCGATGACGCGGCCGCCCAGCCGGCGCGCCACGTCGTTTTCGTGTTCGATGAAAATCGCGTAACGGGTCGTGATCGGCTTGCCCGATTTGGCATCGACGTACGTGGCGCGTGCGAGCCGCGCGCGAAATGACTGCGGCGTGACGAGATTGAACAGGCGGTAGCTCAGATATTCACGCACGACGTACTGGTCGAACTCGCTGGTGTCGCGGCAGTGGGCACTGAGCTTCAGCGTCGTCTGGCCGTCGAACACCGTGCCGGCGAGGTCATTGCCGGCCAGCTCGAGACGCAGCGGGACGAAGTCGCACGTGCGCGCCATCCGGCGCAGATGGCCGCGCGGTGAGACGTGGATGTGGACCGTCTGTTCACGCCCGCGCGCGTCGGTCGCCACCAGCACCGCCGGATAGCGATTGGTGCTTTCCGGGTTCCGATCCTTGTTGATCGTCTTGAAGTCGGCGGTCAGCGTGAAGACGAGGGGGTCGCTCTGCTGGAAGAGCGGCCGCTGCTCCGCCTCCGCCCGGCGCTCTTCGAGCACGTCCGCCGCCGGCCATTCGGCGGCCATCTTCACAAGCGGATTCTTCTTCGGCGCCTTGGTCGCGGGCGTTTGTCCCGCGGCCAGACCGGCCAGGACTACCACGAAGCTTGAAACAGCGAGCGCGAATCGACGTGCTAGCATCGACCTATCCCTCGTCGGCGGACGGCCCATAAATGGACGGAACGGGAATATTGCTGAGCCGCAAGTATACGCTCATCTGACCCCGGTGATGGACCAGGTGATAGAGCACAAATGACCGAAACGCCGCGACGCGCGGCATGACGAAGATTTCCTGACCGCCGCGGGTCAAGGTCCAGAGCGCCGCGAGCTCCGCGTCGCTCTTATCGAGCGCCGCGCGGGTCGCGCGCACGTGGGCGTCAAAGGCGGCCAGGATGTCGGCGCCCGACCTCTTTTCATCGTCCGCCGCCGGCGCCGCCGCCAGATCGAACGAGGGGGCGTTCAGGATGGCGTCGCCCCACTGGGGAATGCTGCTCATGAGCGTCGCCAATCGCCCGAACGACATCGAGCGCGGGTGCGGCTTCCACGCCAGCTTGTCGTCCGGCACCCGTTCGAGCAGCTTCCGCGTGGTCGCTGTTTCATGATCGAATTCCGCCAGCAGACCGTCCTTGATCGACATGGCGCGTAGTCTACTGCTGCTCGCACTCGTCGCCGTCGCGGGCTGCGGGTCGACTCCGCAGCCGCCGACGCCGTTCGAACCCCGCACGAGCGGCGCCATCGCCATCTCCGGCCTTGCGGCACCGGTTCGGGTGGTCTTCGACCGATCGGGGATCCCGCACGTGTATGCCGGGAACCGCGACGACCTGTTCGTCGCGCAGGGCTTCGTGCAGGCGCAGGACCGCCTGTTTCAGATCGATTTGTGGCGCCGCGCGTCGCAGGGGCGGTTGTCGGAGATCCTCGGCGCCAACTTCATGGAGCGCGACGCGATGACGCGGCGGATCCAGTACCGTGGCGACCCGGCGGCCGAATGGGCCAGCTACGGACCGGAGGCGCACGCGATCGCCGAGGCATTTGTCCGGGGCGTCAACGCCTGCGTGTCGCTCGCACGCGAACGGCTGCCTGAGGACTTTCGCGTCGCCGGGTGGCCCCCGTCGTACTGGTCCGCCGACGATCTCGTGAACCGGACCGACGCGTTCGTCACGAGCGTGGGGGCGCTCGACGCGGTCCGCCGCGCCGCACTGCCCGATGTCGTGGCCGACGCGATTCGCCTCGTCGGGACGGCGCCGTTTCTCGTCGGTCCGGGCCCGCCTGAGGCGGCGACCCGCGCGCAGGGTGGTCGCCGCTTACAGGTGCCCTCGCCGCGCTACCTGATTCATCTGGTCGCCCCCGGGTGGAACGTCATCGGTGCGACCGCCCCCTGGCATCCCGGTGTCGTCGAGGGCCACACCGATCGGATTGCGTGGGAGAGATCAGCGATCGATCTGCCCACCGAGGGCATCGTCGTCGAACGGCTGGATCGGACGCCGGTCACAGCGACCGGCGACTTCATGCGCGTCAAGGGGCGGCCCTACGGGGTGACGTTCGTGCGCGAGACGACGCCGAACGGCGTCGTCATCGCGACCGACCGGGAACGGAACCGGGCGTACGCCGTGCGGTGGGTGGGGTTCCAGCCTGGCGGGGCCGCCGAACTTGGCGCCCTGGCGCTCGATCGGGCGCGAAGCGCCGCCGAATTTCGTGCCGCGCTGAAGCATTGGAGGCTGCCCGCGTCCCGGTTCACATTTCGCGACGTCGACGGCGGATCGGGATCGGTGGACGTCCCGGCGCCTGTCGCGGTGGACCCGGCCGGGGCCGGTCGCGCGCATCGCGGACCAGCGCCCCGCCCCGCCGCGCTGCCACCGGATCGGTCAGCGATCTTTGCGCATGTCCTTGGGGTTGGCGCGCATCAGCGCTTCAACGTCGGCCCCGTGCCGCGCCCCGCCGACGATCGCCAGCTCCGGATCGTGGCGAACCAGGACGCGTGGGATCGGTGGCGCGCCATCAACGCGCCGGGCCAGTCGGGATCGATCGGCAGCCGCCACTACGCTGACGCGGTGGCCGCGTGGTCGACGGGGTCGACCGCCGAGCTCTGGTTCACCGACGACGCGGTCGGCGCGCATGCGGAGGGGACGCTGATGCTCATCCCGCGACGGTGACGTCGGGGCGGACGACAACGGTCTGAACGGGGCTCGTCAGGACGAATTGCCGTCCGAGACCGAACTCGATCCGGAAGCCGCGGTGGATGCTTCGCAGCTTCAGGACGCTGCCGCCGAGCGTCGAGCCGGCGAGGCGCGCGGCCGTGAAGGCCGGGAAGAACTCGCCGCCGCGAACGAGCACCTCCCCGGTCGAGGGCGCCGTCACGATGATTTCGTAGGTGCTGTTCCGCGTCCGCACGACAACCGTGTCGAGTGGATTCAGCCTGGCGAGGTTCACCCCGGCGTCCCACGGATACTCGAGCCAGCTGGTGAGCAGCGCGGCCGTCGGCACGACGGTCGTGGGATCCTTCCAGGTCATTTGACGCGGTGGCAATGATAGCAGCCGATCGCATCGCGCGATCGGTTGTAGTCGTACGACCTGGTGAAGTCGTACGCGGGCCGGTGCAGCAGCCGTGCCATGCCCGGGACGACAACCTCCCGCATATACGCCGCCTGACTCTGCTTTTCCGAATCGGCGACGTAGCCGTAGATCGCGTTCCGCATTTGCGCGTCCATCGTCCCGCCATAGCGCTCCCAGCCGCGATTCCGGACGTCGGGGAGTGGAAGCGCGGCCACCGAGGGCATCTGCCAGTCGCGGTCCGCGGCGCCCTGGCCGTGGCACGTCTCGCAGCCGATTCGATCGGCGCCTCCTTTGATCGGTCCGATGGCCGCCCGCGCCCAGGGCAGCACCTCGCGCTCCATGAAGGCGGCGATCTCCGTCCGGCTCCGCTTGACGCCATTTGGCTCGATGGGGTCCTCGGTCGAGTGGGCGACGGGAGCCGCTCCCTTGCCGTGGAGGCCGATGACGACCGCTGCGATCGCGACGAAGAAGGCCACCAGGCCGCCGAGCGCTTCGCGAAGGTCGCCGGCCGGCGGACGCGGCGACCAGGCGAGGGCGGCGCGAACCGCTTCGTCGTCGAGCGTGGCGCGCGGGTCGCCTGAGAGCAGCTCGACGAGCGCGGCGAGCTGCGCCCCGCGTCGCACCGCCACGAGCACAAGCGGCGGGTCGCCTGGACGGCGCCGCGAGTAGATCTGGAGCGTTGATGTGCCGACCAGACGATCGAGCCGCGACTCCTCGCGGTGCACGTCGCCGATGTCGCTGAGCGCCACCTCGTCGACAGCCGCGCCGGCGATCCGCACGAGACGAAAATCGGTCAGCGTGTACCGTTCGCCCGTAAGGCGCCGGTGGAGGCGGCCGGGTCGGCCGCTCCAGAGCACCCGCTCCCACGGCTGGACAGGGTTCACGACGCCCCCGTCCGCTTAGGAGGGCTTTGAGAAGTTCACCCGCGGGACCGGTTTGGCCTCGGGCGGCGCCTGGAAGTAGGGGTATTCCTTGAATCCGAACACTCGAGCGGTCAGGTTCGCGGGAAACTGGCGCCGGGAGGTCTCGTACTCCTGGACCCTCTGGTTGTACCGCATCCGTTCGACCGCGAGCCGGTTTTCGGTGCCGGAGAGCTCGTCCATCAAGCGATTGAACTGTTCGTTCGCTTTGAGCTGCGGATAGTTCTCGGAAATGGCGAGCAGCCGTCCAAGGGCGCTCGTCTGCTGGTTCGCCGCGGCAATCGTCTCTTCGGGCGATTTCGCTGCGAGCAGCCGGGACCGCGCGTCGGCGATGTCCTTGAACACGCCTTCCTCGTGCTGCGCGTAGCCCTTCACCGTCTCGACGAGATTGGGAATGAGATCGTTCCTGCGCTGCAGCTGATTCTCGACCTGCGACCACTGCGATTTGATCGCCTCTTCCTGCGATACAAATCGGTTGTACGAGCAGCCGCTCAGTGGGATCGCGAGCGCACTGAACAGCGCAATCGCCAGAACCGTCCTTCGCTTCATCGTCATAACCCACTCCAATTTTACCAACTGGCTCCCCCTCCACCGCCGCCGCTGCCGCCGCCGCCGAATCCGCCAAAGCCGCCGCCGAACCCGCCGCCCCCGCCGCCAAAACCGCCGCCGCCAAAACCGCCGCCGAATGGGCCGACCCCGCTCGACCAGCCGCCGTAGGAGCCGCCCCAGTAGCGGCGCCCGCCGCCGGGTCCGCCGCCGATCCGGCTGATGATGAGGATGATGATGAAGATGAGCACGAGGACCGACAACGGGATCGGCGTGCCGCCGCGGCGCGCCGGCGCGAGCGGTGCCGGGGGCACACGGACCCCTTGCAGCGACACACCGCGCGCCTGGGCGATGCGGCCGATGATCCGTTCAGTGCCCGCCAGCAGGCCCGGGCCGTACCGGCCCTGCTGAAAGTGCGGCCGCATGTCCTCGCGGCTCGTCTCGCCGGCAAATCCGTCTGTGATGTACGGCTCGAGACCGTAGCCCACTTCGACCTTGACGCGCCGCTCCTTCATGGCGAGCAGGATCAACAGGCCGTTGTCTTTCCCTTTTTCCCCGATACCGCGGCCGCCGTTCTCGAAGAGCTTGACGGCGTATTCATTGATGTCGGCGAACGGCTCAATCGTCGGGACGGTCGCCACGACGACGACGTCGCCGGTCGCGGCCTGCAGCTCGCGAATCATCCGCGACATCTCGGCTGCGCTCGCGCTGTCGATGACATGCGCGAAGTCGTTCACCGGCTGATCGAGGCGCGGCAGGTCGGCGGCGGCGCCGGTCGCGCTCCAGGTGGACGCTACGATTGCAAGCGCTGCCGCTAGCTTGGCCACGTGTCGATGTGAATCACGAGACGCTCGACGAGCGCCAGGTAGGGCGGGAACAGCCGCTCCGCCTCCTGCGTCGACAGATCATGGGCCGCCGCGAGCGCCGCGATTTCGCGACCGATCGGCTCCGGATCGAACGACGGATCCAGCCGCGCGACGCTGCCGAGGAGCGCACGGAACGCCGGCGCCGAGTCCACGATGAGCAGCGACAGCGCGTCGCCGCGCCCGCGCGTTTCGACGAACCCCTCGCGCAGATGCAGCAGGTGACTGCGCGCCTGCACTTCGATCGCCCGGCGCACATCGGCCGGATCGACCGTGAGGCCGTCGAACGGCGCCCGGCCGGTCACGACAGTGTGGTCGGCGAGGATCGCGCCGAACTCGAGCGGAAATGCATCGAGGGCCGACTCGAATTCGCGTGCCGCCAGCAGCAGCGGCGTTTCCAGGTGTGCCTCGTGCCACGCGTCGATGCGCCGGGCGCACGCGCGCAGATCGGCCGCCGTCAGCGTCTCGACAATCACCAGCGTATGGGCGCCGCGGCCGTAGCGGCTGAGCGACTGCAGCCGGCTGCCGAAGATGCCGCGAAGATCGCGTTCGAGCAGCGGCAACGCCTCGGACTGATCCATAACCGCATTGTACGTCCCTGGTCGGCGGACCGTCGCGCGCCGCGCGGATGATGGCCCTCCGACCGACGACCGATACAATGGCGAAACGATGCGTCTGCGCCAACTGAACGTCGGCTGTTTCGGGGGCGGCACCGGACTGCCCAGCCTGCTCGGCGGGCTGAAGAACAATCCGTGGTTGAACGTCAACGCGGTCGTGACGATGTTCGACAGCGGCGGCAGCTCCGGTCAGCTCCGCGACGAACTCGGCGTGCTGCCACCCGGCGATATCCTCAAATGCGCGCTCGCGCTGTCGCGGAACGCCCGCGAAGCGCGACGCGTCCTCCTCGCGCGGCTTCCGACGCTCGAGCACGCGCGCCTCGGCGGTCACACCGGCGGCAACCTGCTGCTGTCGATGATGCAGCGCTACAGCGGCGACTTTCTCGACGCGATCGACGGTCTGCGCGCGCTGCTCGGGTGCACGGGCCGCGTCTGGCCCGTCAGCGTCCAGCAGGCGTCGGTCTGCGCCGAGTACGGCGACGGATCGGTGACGCGGGGCGAAGTGGAAGTCGACGCCGGGCAATCCTCCGGCCGGCTCGTTCGCAGAATCTGGCTGGAGCCGCCGGTCTCGATCCATCCAGCCGTGCACAAGGCGATCACGGAATTCGACGCCGTCATCATCGGGCCGGGCAGCTTCTATACGAGCCTGATGCCCATCTTCCTGGTTCGCGGCGTGGCCGACGCGCTGGCGGAGATGAAGGGGCCGATCGTGTTGATCGCGAATCTCCTGACCGAGGGGCGGGGCATGATCGGCTTTACCGCCGCCGACGAGGTCGCGCGCATCGAAGAGGCGATCCAGCGCGACATCGCTGTCGTCATCACCAACATGCGCTGGCCGCAGCCGGAGGTGCTGACGCGGTACGCCGCCGAGCACAAGGAACCGCTGGCCCCGGGCAACCTGCCCGACCACTGTGAGCTGGTGGCCGGCGAATTCTGGACGAGCGACATCG
>JBPYEE010000715.1:0-5051 GCA_051985095.1 Vicinamibacterales bacterium
CGGTGACCTTGCCGTGGCGCTGCCGGCACCGAGGACATAGACACGGATCATCGAGCGGCGCCTTGCCATCTCCCGTGTAACTCATGTTAGCCTGCTCAGTCAGCAGTTGGAAGCGCGGCCGTCGGTCGTTTTCGTGCAGACCAAGCTCATCGAAACCAATCACGACGGCAACTACTACCAAATGCCATGCCGTCCGTTAGATGCGTGTGGCTTCACACCAGTGCCTGGCCGCGTGACTCGAACCGGCACACGCGAGTTTCAAATCTGACCGACGATGAGGAGTGTGATTACGCCCGCCTGAGGGCGGAGACGTCGACGCCCGCCGTGGCGTCCACCAGACCGGCGAGCTGCGCAGCCATGATGGTTGCGAAAGCCTGAACCGATTCGCTGTGTTCGCCGCCCTCGCGCAGCTCGAGGGCGAGCACGCCCAGGCACCCTGCGGGCCCCAACAGCGGAACCGCCATGCCGCCACTGATTCGGTCGCTCCCGCTGACAATGCAGGTTCGACCGGACTGGAACGCAGCGGCCGTGGCGTTGTCGTCCTCACGGCGCACCATCGGCAGCTGGGCGACGATTTTGGGCGAATAGCCGTGTGAGAGGGCAGGCCGAAGCGCGCCAATCTGAGGCTCCCAGGTCCACAGAATGATGCCGCCCGCTCCAAGCAGATGGCCGACCTTCGCCAACAGCGGGGTGGCGTCATCGGCGCCCTGCACCTGGCTCAGTTTTGTACACACGCCGGCGGCTTCAACCCAATTGACCTCATGCGCCAGCATGGGCGGTGCGGGCGCGACGACCACTGGCGCCGCGACGGCTGCCACGACGTCGGGATCCCGAGCGACCGCCGGTACGACGGCGGGCTCGCGAGCGACGGTCGGTGCGACAGCGGGATCGCGAGCGATGGCCGGTACGACGGCGGGATCGCGGGTGACGGCCGGTACGACGGCGGGATTGCGGGTGACGGCCGGTACGACGGCGGCAGCCGTCGCGCGGGTCGGCACGACGGCGGTGCCGGGCGCGTCGATCGAGGATTGATTCTTCCTCGGGGGCTCCACCACCGATCGAGACCGTGTCACCGCGCGCAGCGAACCGGCGAGCGCGCGCCAAAAACCGCTCGGAGGCGGTTCGGCTGGCTCAGGATGGTTCAGCGTTTCGCAGATGACGGTGGTTGTCTCGACGGGGTCAGGGTGAAGCTGCACGAATTCGCGAACGATGCGGTCGGGATCGAGTCCGATCGCGACCGCATAGGCGCGGATGAACGCGCGGCGAAAGATGCCGCCTGGCCAGCGGGACACATCATCGCGCTCAAGGCCTTCGAGCAACGAAAGGCTGATCTTCGTTTCCTCGGCGATCGCGCTGAGGGGGACTTCTCGTTGCTCACGGCGTTCCCGCAGTCGACCGCCGAATGTCTCCGGCATGGCGGCACACCTCGCGAGCCACGTCTTCACGCGGCCCGATAAACCATTGAAGGGAAATACAACCTCATCCGTCGGCGCTCACCGGAAGGGTCGATCACCGCGCAGCCTCGGGAGAGGCGGCCCCGCGTGATGAAAAGTGAGTAAAACCGCTGCGACGAGAGTAACACAGGCCGCGTGCCGTGCGACCGAAAAGAAAGGCCGCCTGCGACTGCAGACCGGTGCGTCCGCAGCCGATACTCATCTTCGAGTCATGCACATGGCTACGGTCATCGGTGTCGTCGCCCTCGCCGTCAGCGCGCTCGTTCCGCTCGGAACCGCACGCGTCGTGCTGGCGCTGCTGATGTCGCTTGTGAACATCCGTCGATCGGGATAACCTCCGCCTGACGCGTCGCCTCGCGTCGCTGTGTTCATCTCGCGGCGGTGCCTCATGACGATTTCGGAGCGATCGCTCGGCCGCGTCGTCATTCTCGACGTTCACGGAACCATCACGGCTCAGGAAGGAACCGCGCAGTTCCGCGCTGTTGTGCGCCATCTCTTCCACCGCGGGCAGCTGAACGTCGTCGTGAACCTGCACGAGGTCCCGTACATCGACAGCACGGCGCTTGGCGAAATGGTGCGGGCGTTCACAACGGCCGTGCACATGGGGGGCGCGCTGAAGTTTGCTCATCTCAGCGGCCGCGTTCGCGAGCTGTTCCAAATCGCGAAGTTGTTCTCCGTGGTCGAGGTGTTCGACACCGAGGCAGATGCAATCGCGAGTTTCGGGCTGCCGACCTAGGCGGGGACCGGTTACTTCACTCGACCGATGCCACACGCAGCGCTGCGCGCACGACGTCGACCAGCGCATCGCCGATGGCAACACCGGGCGCCCCTTCGACAATCGGAACGTCTGGATGCAGCTGCGCGCGCAGGCCCGCCAGGTCCTCACTCCGGCAGACAATCACCGAGGGGCGCAGCGCGTGCGCAATCGACACCGCTTTGTCGACGGATTCGACCGGGACAACCGCGAACTGCAACCTGGCCAGAATCGCTTCCGAGAGTTCGCGACGGCCTGGTTCGGCATCGACGACCATGACGAGCGGTGAATACCCTTGCTGGTCGCCGGCCCGGCGTCCGCCGCGGGCATGGCGCCGGCGGTCGGGACCTCGACGCCGCTCCCCGTTCATGCCGCCATTGTAGCCGTCGGGTGTTAGCGGAGGAATCCGCCAACGGCAAACGCCAGCCCGAGCAACGCGGCGATGAACGACACCTGCCAGAACCGCACCCCGCTGGTCAAGAGCGCGACGGAACAAAGGACGATCGCCAGCTCGAAGAACACCTCCGCGCCGTCAAACAGCGTCGCGTGGCGCGCCGTTGTCTGCGTTTCACGATCCAGGTCCTCGTTGGTGCGGCGGATGTCGTCGGCCTGCTGCCGCTCCTGCTGCGCCTTCTCATTCCACCCGGACGCGACCGCCGATCCGCCCAGCAGTTCGGCGACCCGCGCATCGTTCGTGTAGATCTGCGAGCGCGTGTTTTTCGCCTGGTAGTACGCCCACTGATCGGCCAGTCGGGTTTGAAGCACGACTTCCTCGGTGTGCAGTCGGTGGCCCATCAACGTGACAATCGCGAGGAGCGCGGCAAACACCGCCAGCGTCACCCCGATCCGCCGCTGGAGCGCCTCGCGCGCTTTCTCGGCCAGTTCGAACAGTTCCTGAGGTTCCATTTGCCGCCGAAGTGTACCATTGAGCCTTTTCGGCTGACGCCAGCGCGTATTACCGTAACGGCACGCGGGCGCGTGGGGAGCGCGCCCAGGCGCCGGGCGTCCGGGGGCCGGTGAGGATAAACCCTGCCGGCCTCCGGAGTGGTCGCCGAGCCCCGTCGCGGCGCGGTAGCGGTGTGAAATGCGCAGCTTCGGCGACGGCCTGAGCTCGGGGCATGGACGAGGAACTGATGGATGCCGCGCTCGCCGAAGCGCAACGCGCGGGCGCAGCCGGTGAAGTGCCGATCGGCGCCGTGATCGCGATCGACGGCCAGATCATCGCGCGCGGCTTCAACCAGCCGATTACGTCGCGAGACCCGACGGCCCACGCCGAAATCGTCGCGATTCGAAACGCGGCGCGACGGGTCGGCAACTACCGGCTCACCGGCGCCAGGCTGGTCGTCACGATCGAGCCTTGCCTCATGTGTGTCGGCGCACTCGTCCACGCCCGGATCGCGACCGTCGTATTCGGCGCCGCGGAATCGCGGACCGGTGCCCTGGTCTCGACGGTGCGCGGCGGCGAGCTGCCGGGCCACAATCACCGGTTCGAGATCGTGGCCGGCGTGCGGGAAGCGGCCTGCCGTGAGCTGATGCAGGAGTTTTTCCGAGGCCGGCGCTGAGCGCCGGGCCTTCACCAATTCGGGATCACGCTCTTTGCCCGAACCCGATCAACTCCTCGACTGCCACGCGAACGAGTTGAGCGCGCGTGCGCACGTGCGCCTTCCGAAACAGCTGTTGGAGGGTGGCCTTGATCGCTCCCTCCGAGACGCGCAGCTGGCCGGCGATCTGCTTGTTGGTGAGTCCCTCGAACACCGCGCGCAGAACTTGGCGCTCGCGGTTGGTCAGCGGACGCGCCGGGGCGGCCGACGTGTGCGCGACCGCTTCGACCAGACGGTCCATCTTACGGGCGGTGCCTGCCCAGACCTGGGGATCGATGTCAATCAGCGCGCGGATTTCATCGGCGGTGAGATCGATGCCGCGTTCAGCCAGGGCGACGAGGCAATCGCGGCCGCGGGCCACACAGTCCTGTCGGAAGCGCTCGTCGGTCAGCAGTTTTCCGATTACGAGCTGGACAGCCAAATGCGACATGCTCGCTCTCACGCTTGTGAGCGTACGTGTCATCAGACACGCGGACCGGACACCCGCACGGTCTCGTGTCAGAGCTCTGGTTGACGGTGGTTGCAGACGCGAACTATGCGGCGATCGCAGGCGGTGCGCGGAGCGGAGGCAGGAGGCCGGCGGCAGAACCGCCAGCGCCCGGCCGACCAGAGGCCCCGAGGCCGGCAACGAGGATCGACACGGCAGCGCGGGTGGACCGCGTCGCCAGGACCGGCGCGCTGTCGACCGCCGGCTGGTCACGCGGGCTGGCGTCGACGAGCGGCACATCGCCGACGAGGGTCCGGACCGGCGCGGCGTCGCGTCGTGTGAAGTGACCGTGGCCGTCATTGATCCAGATGACGACGTCGCCGCGTCGCGTTGCAGTGATGAGATCCAAGTCGCCGTCCTGGTCGACATCGCCCTCGACGAGGTCGGTCACGTCGGCGTCGAATCGCGCCGCACTGGTGGATCCCGACAGGATCACCGCGATGGAGGTGCCGGCGAAGCCATCCTGAATCAGGGCCAGGTCTGACCGGCCGTCGCCGTCCACATCGCCGAGCGCACACTGCGGAAGGGTCTCAGGGACGTAGCGGGTGAACCCTCGCGTCGCCGGCGACTCGCCTCCACCGACAGCGGCTGCGAGCAGGAGGGCCGTGATCGCAATCGCCGGACGTCGCGTCCGGCGGCCGAATGGCCTCGACGGAGGCGACGGGTCAGGGCTCAAACGGCCAGAGCACATCCATGGAAGCATCGCAAAGCCGGGCTGGCCGGTCTACCTATCTTTCGGCCACCGCACCGCGTGT
>JBPYEE010000716.1:0-6137 GCA_051985095.1 Vicinamibacterales bacterium
GTGCAGTACTTCGGCTACGCCACCGACAACGCCGGCTGGAGCAGCAGCGATCGAGCGATCCTGCGCTGGTCGCCCGATTCCAGAAAGATCGCCACCCAGCAGCAGGATGAGCGCGATGTCGGCGAGATGTATCTCGTGAATACCGTAGTCGGTCATCCGACCCTCCGGGTGTCGAAGTTCCCGCTCCCGGGCGACCCCGTCATGGCGATGGTCCAACGAGTCGTCCTCGACGTAGACACGGGCAGCGCCGTGCGGCTCCAGATGCCGCCCGACTTTCATCGGGCGACGCTCGGGGACGACATCAGCATGAACGACTATCAATGGAGTCCCGATGCCTCCCGTCTGGCCCTTGCATCGGTCTCACGGGATCACAAACGAGTGACCGTGCGCGTCGCCGACACGAAGAACGGAACGGTTCGCGACGTGTTCGAGGAGGTCGTCCCGACCCAGTTCGAGTCGCGAGCCGGCTGGCGGGTGGTGTGGCCGGCGGGCGAGGTCGTCTGGAACTCCGAACGGGACAACTGGTCTCAGTTGTACCTGTTCGATTTGAGCACGGGCCGCTTGAAGCGTCAGATCACCACGGGTCAGGGTCCGGTGCTCCAGATCGCCCGGATCGACGAGGAGCGGCGGATGCTGTGGTACGGCGCCAACGGGCGCGAGGAGGGGCAGGATCCCTACTTCCTGCACTTCTATCGGGTCGGCCTCGATGGAGGCTCACCGGTCGCGCTGACGCCTGGCGTGGGGACGCACTCGATCCAGATTTCTCCGTCGGGCCGCTACCTGATCGACACTTTTTCGACGCCGGAGCGCCCGCCCATCGTCGAGCTCCGAGACGCAGGCGGCGCCATGGTGATGCCGATCGAGAGCGCCGACATCTCGAAGCTGCTGGCGGCCGGATGGAAGCCACCGATATCGATCAAGATGACGGCCCACGACGGGAAGACCGAGATCTACGGTCTCCTGTTCCGTCCGACCAATTTCGATCCGGCCCGGAAATATCCGATCGTCAACAATGTGTATCCCGGTCCGCAGACGGGCAGCACGGGCACCCGGGCCTTCGCCGCGATCCGCGGCGATCGTCAGGCGCTCGCCGAGCTCGGATTCGTCGTCGTGACGATCGATGGAATGGGCACTCCCGGCCGCTCGAAGGCGTTTCAGGACGCATATTACGGAGCGATGGGCCGCGACAACACGATTCCCGATCAGATTGCCGGCATGAAGGACCTCGCTGCTCGCTTTCCCTGGATCGACATCGATCGCGCCGGGATCTGGGGTCACTCCGGCGGAGGATTCGCGACGACGACTGCGATGTTCCGGTATCCCGACTTCTTCAAGGTCGGCATCGCGGAATCAGGCAACCACGATCAGCGCGAGAACGAGGACGATTGGGGCGAGCGCTATCAGGGCCTGGTGACCCCTGGTCCCGACGGCACCGACAGCTACCAGTTCGAGGCGAACCAGAACTACGCCGCCGCCTTGAAAGGGCGGCTCTTGCTGGCCCACGGCACGATGGACACGAACGTGCCGCCCTACCAGACAATGCTGGTGGTCGACGCGCTCATCAAGGCGAACAAGGACTTCGACCTCCTCCTGATTCCAAACGCCAATCATGGGTACGGCGACGCCTCGAGGTACATGATCAGGCGCAGATGGGATTACTTCGTGCGATGGCTGAAGGGCGTCGAGCCGCCGAAGGCGCACGTGAATTGAGGTTGCCATGATTTCATCCCTGCATCATCGTCTCGTCGCGAGCGTCGCGGTCGCCGCTATCACCTGTCCGGCCGTCGTATGCGCGCAAGGCCTTCAAGCCGCCTATGCCCGTGCGGAGGGTCTGCGCGACAGGTACGAAGGCGCCGTCGTCGACGTCGCCGGCCCGCCGTCGGCAATCGGACAGACGCACCGGTTCTGGTATCGCAAGTCGGTCAAGGGCGGCGAGCAGTTCATCGTCGTCGACGCGGACACGCAGCAGAAGCAACCGGCGTTCGATCACGAGAAAATCGCCGGAGCGCTGTCGAGCGCAACCGGGAACAGCTATACCGCGCTGAAGCTTCCGTTCAACAACATCTCGTTCTCGGACGATGGCGCGTCGTTCACGGTCATGGTCGAAGGATCTCCGTACCGCTGTACGGTGGCCGACTCAACCTGCCGCAAGGTCGATGCGGGCCCGCGAGCAGGCGCCGGCCTCGGAGTGGGCCGCCGCCCGAGGAACGACAGCCCCCGCCGTTCACCCGACGGAAAGTGGGAGGCGCTCATCAACAACTTCAACGTCGCGATTCGGCAGACGGCCACCCACAAGGTCACGGCGCTCAGCACCGACGGCTCGGAAGGGAACTACTATGAGCTCTCGTCGATCGCGTGGTCGCCGGACTCGAAGCGGATCGCCGTCTATCGCGTGCGCCCCGGCTACCGGCGCGAGGTGTACTACGTCGAATCCTCGCCCGAGGATCAGCTCCAGCCCAAGTACTCGTCGCTCCTCTACGCGAAGCCTGGCGACGTGCTCGACGTCGATCAGCCGGTGCTCTTCCAGCTCGACTCGACCCGCCAGCTTGTGATCGACAACGCGCTCTTTCCCAATGCGTATGCCATGTCCGAACTCGTGTGGCGCAAGGACGGCCGAGCATTCACGTTCGAGTACAACCAGAGGGGGCATCAGGTGTTCCGCGTTGTCGAGGTGGACGCGGGCACGGGCAAAGCCCGAGCCGTCATCTCCGAGGAGCCGAAGACCTTCTTCACGTACCGGACCGCCAATGGCTCGCTTGCGGACTCGGGCAAGCAATTCCGATACGACGTTGACGACGGCAAAGAGGTCATCTGGATGTCGGAGCGCGACGGCTGGAACCATCTCTATCTCTACGATGGCGTCGCCGGCACCGTGAAGAATCAAATTACCAAGGGCAATTGGGTGGTCCGAGCCGTGCAGCACGTCGATCCGCAGGCGCGGCAAATCTGGTTCAGCGCCGGCGGCATGGATCCAGGCAAGGACCCGTATCTCGCGTCCTACTATCGGATCAACTTCGACGGCTCCGGTCTGACCCGGCTCACGGCTTCCGATGCGAACCACACCGCGGCCTTCTCGTCCGACATGAAGTTCTACGTCGATACGTACTCGCGGATCGACATGGCCCCGATCGTCGAGCTGCACAGGACGGCCGACAACGCGCTCCTCGGCACGCTCGAGCGCGGAGACATCAGCGAGCTGACGAAGGCCGGTTGGAAGCCTCCTGAGGTCTTCGTCGCCAAGGGGAGAGACGGTCAGACGGATATCTGGGGGATCATCATCCGCCCCAGCGACTTCGATCCGTCGAAGAAGTACCCGGTGATCGAGAACATCTACGCGGGCCCGCAGGGCTCCTTCGTCCCGAAGTCGTTCTTCGCCTACAACCAGATGCAGTCGCAGGCCGAGCTGGGGTTCATCGTCGTGCAAATCGACGGCATGGGCACCTCGAATCGCTCAAAGGCCTTTCACGACGCGGCCTGGCGGAACCTGGGCGATGCTGGTTTCCCGGATCGCATCCTCTGGCACAAGGCGGTCGCGGCCAAGTACCCGTACTACGACATCACCCGCGTCGGCATCTATGGCGGGTCGGCCGGTGGGCAGAACGCGCTCGGCGGCCTGCTGTTCCACCCCGACTTCTACAAGGCGGGCGTTGCGTACGCGGGCTGCCACGACAACCGGATGGACAAGATCTGGTGGAACGAGCAGTGGATGGGATGGCCGATTGGCCCCCAATACTCCGCGTCGTCCAACGTCGACAACGCGTACCGCCTCGAGGGCGATCTTCTCCTGGTCGTGGGGGAGCTCGATTCCAATGTTGACCCGTCTTCGACCATGCAGGTGGTGAATCAGCTCATCAAACACAACAAGAACTTCGACCTGCTGGTCGTGCCCGGTGCAAACCATTCCGCGGGTCGAGGCAACGATCCGACGGCTCCGTACGGCGATCACAAGCGGTTCGATTTCTTCGCCCAGCATCTGCTGGGCGCGGTGCCGCCGGCATGGAACGGCCGAGCCACAGCGTCGACAGAAGCTCCCGCGAGGCCCTAGCCGGGCACTCCGTAGAGCGTCTGGTGAACGGCTTGTGCGCCGAGCGTCCTCAGTGTCGTGGATCGCGCGCGTGGTAACCCTCGCAAAGGCGGAGCGTCTGCTGGACAAAACCGACGAGCACTTTCGTGGGGCGGGAGGCAACGGGCCGCCGTCCGCAGTAGCGTTGGCGATGCCTCGTCCGAAGCGTTCGTGACTGATGCCGTGAGTCAAGCTCGGGTCGAGAGCTCTGATGACGCCGCATAAATGGTGCGCGGCTCCAATCGGCTGACCTTAACCCCAACGAGGCGTTCCTCACTCTGGGTTGCCGCCGAATCTCTCAGTAGCGGGATGCTCCTGTGCAGACGCCAGTTGCGAGACCGGTTCCCAGCTTATGCTGGTCGGTGTGACACGCCCATGGCCGGCGGGATACCGCCAGCCGACACCGGGAACCATCTCGGGCGAGACAATGGTCTCAATAGCCGGCCTCACTGACGCAATCCACAACAGGCCGCAGTCGCTCGAGATTGGCACACCGAGGCCAGCCGATACGAAGGTACTGTTTTGCCCGACGAAGAGATAGGACCCATCGTCTCCCAGGTCGACGGCCATTGCCGCCGGCAAGTAGTACATCGTACGGCGCCAGTCGAGGTGCGCGCTCCCGGCCACGATGACCCATTTGTTGTCCCGGCAGGCTGCTGCGGCCGTGAGCAACGAGCCGACCTCGCTGTCACTGGCACGAATCGAGGCCCGCGTCGGGAGCGTCAGACCCTGAAGGTCGCTCGCCATTCGCTGCAAAAACGGCTTGTCGCGGTATCGCCGCATGTCATTTGGGGTGGGACCCGGTGTCGGTACGAACAGAAACCACCCAACGCCCGCTGCAAAACTACCTGACAGCAGTGCCGCGGCTATCGACAGGCGGCGACGCGTGTAGAACCCAGCCAGAACCAGACACGCGGCTGGCAGCAGCGGCAGGAAATAACCTGGTTTGCCTACGTGGATGAGGAAGAACTCCAACAGCCATGGCGCTGTCCACACCGCGACGAACCGGCCATTGCGGCCGGGCCGCATCTTGCGGTCGGCCACAACCCACCCGACGAACGCAATGGCGTTAAGGCCCAGCATTGCGCCAGACGCGGTCAGCGTGTCACGGACGTTGCGGTTGAACGCGCGGCCCAAGCTGACGTCTACCGCGGCACCGACGACGCGTGTGTGCGAAGTCGCCGTCACGAAGTGCTCCCACAGGATCGAGGCAAACCGTGGCTGGATGACGGTGAACATGACCCCAACCGAACCGAGTGCGATGCCAAGGACTGCAAGTGGCCCCGCACGTTTCTGGCCCGGCGCAGCTGCGAACGCATAGATCACGAGTGGCAGCATCAGCACAAGCGCCGACAGCTTGAATACGGCAGTCACTGCGGCGGCCGTCGCGCACCAGTACAGCGCATTCGGGCGCCCGTGCAGCGCCTCGCGCGCGGTCCACGCAATCGCAGCCACGCAGGCCATCTCGGAGACATAGATTTCGGCCACCGCCGTATAGAAGAGAACAAGTGGACTCGAGACCAGGATCGCGACTGCGACCACAGGAGCCTGCGTCACGCGATCGTCGTCGTCCGCAAGTAACGCCGTGAACAGTGCAGCGACCGCGAGCGCAACGGCGTTCCAGACAATGAATGCGAGGTTGATCGTCGAGCTGCCCAGGGTCGCCAGCAACGGGGCGAGTGCACGTGCGGCGAGGACGTAGCCGAGATATCCTGGCGGATGCGGACGGTGCGCCGCAATATCGATCCGGTTCACCCCGAATGCAAAGTTTGCAGAGTCCCAGCTAAACAAGTAGTGGCTCCGGCACGTCCAGACCAGCGCGATTGCGCCCGCGACGAGCGCTCCCCCCGCAACGGCGGAGCGCGTCATGGTCGCGTGTAGACCCTCGCGCGGTGAGGCAACCGCGAGCCGAGGCATGACCCGAGACATTACCGGCTGGTTCCGAGGAGGTCAATGCCGTCCTCCGGGCCGATGAACGGCGGCGCAGTGACGAAACCGGCGAGCTTGCTCGATTCGCGTTTAGACCGGCAACCCCAGTTCCGTGGTGCCGCGGCGGCCAAGACGTCGTCGGTGT
>JBPYEE010000717.1:0-2627 GCA_051985095.1 Vicinamibacterales bacterium
GGCGATCCTGCCCGTTGACGTTCAGCGTGATCAGGCGCTCGACCGCGCCGGCGACGGGCTGGCCGTGCAGCGTGGTCGTGCGAAACAGATACGCCGACGTGGAGGTAACCGCTCCGGCGGCGACGACTCCTTTGATGAAATTGCGACGGGAAACGTGTGTGAGGTTGTCTTCGGCCATGTCTTCTGCTCCTGAATGACCGACGAGAGTCCGGACTGAGAGTTAAGGATACCCGATTGCTTCCTCGACGGTGAACTTCCAGTTCACATTTCCAGCCTCAACCACCATATAAAAAACATGGGGGTCCTGCTGGACGTAGCCAATGCCGTCGCCCGGCCCCGAGTGGTCCACCACCTGCTGCAGGGGGCGGCCGCTGATGGCACTATGGGCGGTCAGCCGAAAATCGCCGTTCGCCTCCCAGGTCACCCGCAGGGTTCCGGTGTCGCTCGTGAACGACTCGGTCTGGCGGTTCCCCCGGCCCGACCAGGAACCGAGCGACCGCCAGACGACCGTCCGCTCAGCTGGCGGCGGCTGGCTGGCGCGCGTGCCGCATGCGGTCAGCACCAGCGCGCCCGCCGCAACCATGAATCGCCTCGACACGAACCCTGACACCTTCGCACCACTCAACGGGCCACCTCGGCGGCGCCCCAGCCGCATAACCGCGGATCACGACGATCGCGGCAATCGTCGGTGAGTGACGCCCTCCATGGCGCTGCCTACTGGCGCGTGCTCCGATTCTCGGAGGGCGCCTTGAACGCGATCAGCTCGCCGCTGTAGTTGCCGCCGCTCACGGCGACGACCACGTACTGCTGGCCGTTGTGCAGGTACGTCATCGGCGACCCGGTTTGCGGGGCCGGGATGTACACCGCGCCCACTTCGTTGCCGGTCGCTTTGTCGTACGCGCGCAGCATCGCGCCGCGCTGGCCGCCGGGCGTCGTCGAAACGCCCCCGTCCCCCGCGATCGCGAGCGTCTTGGTGACCAGCACGCCAATTCGGCCCGGGCGTCCGGTCCGCGGGATGGTGACGCCCTTCAACGCAGGATTGTTCTTCACGTCGTCGGCCGTTTCGCCGTGCGCGACCTGCCACACGATGTCGCCCTTGTTGAGATCGATGGCCGTGATGCGGCCGTACGGCGGCTTCACAATCGACAGCCCGTGGACAGTCAACCCGCCGCCGCCCTCGCCGCGTCCGCCGCCTTCACCGCCGCCACCGGCGCCCCGCCCGCCGCCCGGTGCCGCGCCGGCGCGTCCGCCGCCGGTCGGCGTCGCGTTCGGGGGACGGGCGACGCCCTGCGCGTAGCCGAAATCAGAGCGCGCGGGGTCGGTCGGGACCAGACCGATTGGCGAGACCAGCGTCTGCGAGAAGATGTACAGGATGTTCGTCTCGGGATCGAGCGCGCCGCCGGGCCAGTTCGCCCCGCCCACGCTCGACGGCGTCATCAGCAGCGCCAGCGGGCCCTCCACCTTGCTGGCGACCGGCGGTGTGAACAGCGGACCCAGCTTGTAGCGCGAGACCATCTTCAGCGCTTCGTCGTGCAGTTCCGGCGTGAAATCGATCAGATCTTTGTCCTGAAAGCCCTGCAGATCGTAGGGGGGCGGCTTGGTCACAAACGGCTGCGTCGGCGAATACCACTCGCCGGCCACCGTGCCTTGTTCCACGGGCCGTTCCTCGATCGGCCACACGGGGCGCCCGTTTGTCCGATCGAACACGTACAGCCAGCTCTGTTTCGTCGGCTGGGCGATCGCCTTGATCTTCTGCCCGTTCACGGTGATGTCGGCGAGGATTGGCGCACACGGGATGTCCATATCCCACAGGCCGTGGTGGACGAACTGGTAGTGCCACTTGCGCTGGCCCGTCTTGATATCGAGCGCCACGAGGCTCTCGCCAAAGAGGCCGGCGCCGGGACGATTCCCGCCGTAATAATCACCCGTCGGCAGCTCCACCGGCAGGTAGACCAGCCCCAGCTCTTCGTCGATCGTCATCTGCGCCCAGACGCCGGCGTTGCCGGTGTAGGACCAGGAATCTTTTTGCCACGTGTTGTTGCCGAATTCGCCGGCCTGGGGAATTGTGTGGAAGATCCAGAGGCGCTTGCCGGTGCGCACGTCGTACCCGCGGATGAATCCCTTCTCGTGCACTTTGCTCTTGGGTGATCCGCCGGCGAGATGCGCCGCCCCGACGACGATGACGTCTTTGGCGATGATCGGCGTGGCATGCAGGCCGATTTCGCCGGTCACGAGATCGATCTGCTGATCGTCTTCCGTCTTGAGATCAACGACCCCGTTGGTGCCAAACGTCCTGGCCGGCACGCCGGTTTTCGCGTCGAGGGCGATCATTCGGTACCCGGGGGTCACGTACACGATGCGCGATTCTCTGCCGTCGGACCAGTAGGAGAGCCCGCGACCGGAGAGCTGACGCGGCGCCGCCTCGCCCCGTTTGCCCTCGTTCTCGCTGTGCATCCAGAGGAGCTCGCCGGTCGCCGCATCGAGCGCGACGACAGCGCGGCGCGTGCCGGCCGTCGAGTACACGACGCCGTCGACTTCGAGGGGCGTCGACTGGAAGTTGAATTCCGGACGCGGGCCGAGAAAGTCGGTCTTGAACCGCCACGCGACTTCGAGGTTCTTGAAATTGT
>JBPYEE010000718.1:0-15147 GCA_051985095.1 Vicinamibacterales bacterium
GACGGCTTTGAGTTCTACACCGACAAGAAAGTCACCATCTCGCGGTGGTTCTGATGCGCACCCTGATCAAACACGGCACGGTGGTTACCGCTGTCGATCAGTACCGCGCCGACGTGCTGGTCGAGGATGAGACCATCGCCCTCATCGGCCGCTCGCTCGACATGACCGCCGACAAGGTGATCGATGCGGCCGGGAAGTACGTGCTGCCCGGCGGCGTCGACGTGCACACCCACCTCGATATGCCGTTCGGCGGCACCACCTCCGCCGACGATTTTCACTCCGGCACGGTGGCCGCTGCGTTCGGGGGCACCACGTCGATTGTCGACTTCGCGATTCAGTACAAAGGCCAGACGCTGCACCACGCCTGGGAGACGTGGATGAAGAAGGCGGAGGGCAAAGCGGTCATCGATTACGGCTTTCACATGATCATGACCGACCTCAACGATCAGACGGAAGCCGAGATGGATGCCCTCGTCCGCCAGGGCGTGACCTCGTTCAAGCTGTTCATGGCCTACCGCGGTGTGTTCATGCTCGACGACGCGAGCATTTTCAAAGCGCTGCTGCGGACGGGACGAAACGGCGGCACGATCTGCATGCACGCCGAAAACGGCGACGTCATCGACGTGCTCGTCCAGCGCGCCCTGGCCGACGGCAAGACCGCGCCCAAGTATCACGCGCTGACGCGCCCGCCGCGCGCTGAAGCCGAGGCGACGCATCGGGCCATCGCGCTCGCCGAGATGGCCGACGTGCCCGTCTACATCGTCCCCCTCTCGGCGGCCGAGGCGCTGGACATGGTCACCGAGGCGCGCGATCGAGGCCTGCCGGCCTACGCTGAAACCTGTCCGCAGTATTTGTTTTTGTCCTACGATAACTACGAAGAGCCCGGATTTGACGGCGCCAAGTACGTCATGAGCCCGCCGCTCCGAGACAAGGCGAAGCAGGACCAGCTGTGGCGCGGCCTGGCGTTCAACGATCTGCAGTGCATCTCGACCGATCATTGTCCCTTCTGCATGAAGGAGCAGAAGGAACTGGGCCGCCGTGACTTCTCGAAAATCCCCAACGGCGCACCTGGGATCGAAACGCGCATGAGCCTCGTGTACGACGGCGGCGTGCGCGCCGGCCGCATCTCCCTCAATCGGTTCGTCGAGCTGACGTCGACCTCGCCGGCCAGGATTTTTGGCCTCTTCCCCCGAAAAGGCACGATTGCCCCCGGCTCGGACGCGGACATCGTGGTGTTCGATCCGAATCGCACGATGACGCTGTCGGTCAACCGCCTGCACATGCGGGTCGACTACAACCCCTACGAGGGGCGCCAGGTCACCGGAGCGACCGACACCGTTCTCTCCCGCGGACGCGTGGTGATCGAGAACGGCCAGTTGGTCTCGCGCTGCGGGACGGGGTCGTTCCTGAAACGGGCCGAGCGTAGTTGATCATTCGCAGCTCGCGCGTCGTGCTCGACGACGGCGTCCAGGCAGCGGACCTCCACATCGACCACGGCACGATCGCGCGGATCGATCGGAGGCCGCATCCCGGGTCGGCCGCGAGCCCGGGTGCCCTGGTCGACGTCGGCGACCTTCTGGTTTCCCCCGGCCTCGTCGATACACACGTGCACGTCAACGAGCCCGGCCGCACGACCTGGGAAGGGTTCGACACCGCCACGCGCGCCGCGGCAGCCGGCGGTGTCACGACCATCGTCGATATGCCCCTCAACTGCGTGCCGGCCACGACCTCGGTCGACGCGCTCGAGTTGAAGCGGGCGTCCGCGCGCGGCCGCTCGCACGTGGACGTCGCGTTCTGGGGCGGCGTCGTCCCCGGCAACGCAGGCGCGCTCGACGCGCTCGTTGATGCCGGCGTCCGCGGCTTCAAATGTTTCCTCGTGCCCTCGGGCGTCGACGAGTTCCGGGCGGTCGGGGCGGCAGAGCTGCACGCCGCGCTCCCGGTTCTGGCGCGCCGGGACGTCCCGCTGCTGGTGCACGCAGAAGCGCCCGAGGCGATCCGCGAGCCGGCCGGCTCGCGGTCCGAGGTGTACGGGACGTATCTGGCGACGCGGCCGCCCGAAGCGGAGGTCAGAGCGATTCGGGCGGTCGCCGCGCTCGCCCGCCAATACGAGGCGCGCGTGCACATCGTGCACGTCGCCTCGGCCGATGCGGCTGATGCGATCGCGCGCGCGAAGGTCGACGACGGGCGGCTCACCGCGGAAACGTGTCCGCATTACCTGATGTTTGCGGCTGAGGAAATTCCGGACGGCTCGACCGAATGGAAATGCGCCCCGCCGATCCGGGAGGCGTGCCACCGGGATGCGCTGCGAACGGCGCTGCGACAGGGGGTGCTCGATCTCGTCGCAACCGACCACTCGCCGTCACCGCCGTCGCTGAAATGCCCCGGTGATTTCTTGCTCGCCTGGGGCGGCATCGCATCGCTCGAATTGTCGCTCGCCGCCACCTGGACCAGTCTGACCACGCAGGCGTCACCGGCCGAGCGCGAGCGGGTCGCAGTCGCGATCGGGCGCTGGATGAGCGCAGCCCCCGCGGCGCTCGCGGGACTCGCCCGCAAGGGACGCCTGGCGGAGGGATATGATGCCGACCTCGTGATCTGGGATCCGGACGCCGAGTGGACGGTCGAGCCGCCGCGGCTGCAGCAGCGGCACAAGACGACTCCGTACGCGCGGCGGACCCTGCGCGGACGCGTCGCGGCGACCTACCTCCGCGGCGTCCGCGTGTGGGCGGGCGACCGGGCCGACCGGATCGCGGCGGGGCAGCTCCTGTGACCCCCACGTTCCAGGATCTGCTCGACCTGGCGTCCGCGCGGATGGGGGCCGCCGTCGTGGCCGCCAATGACGACTTCTTCGCGCCGAAGGAAAACCTGATCAAGCCTGAGGCGCCCCGGTGGATCGAAGGGCGATACACGGATCGCGGCAAGTGGATGGATGGATGGGAAACGCGGCGTCGGAGAGACGGCGAGACATACGACTGGTGCGTCGTCCGCCTCGGCGCGCGAGCAGTCGTGCGCGGCGTCGACGTGGAAACCACACACTTCGCCGCCAACTTTCCGGAAGCGTGCGCGATCGACGTGGCCTCCGCCTTCGGTCGGGACACGGAATGGACGGAGATCCTGTCGCGGTCGTCGCTCCTCGGGAACGCCCACAACCTGTTTGCCATCGACCGGGCGCCCGTGGCGACGCACGTCCGCCTCCGCATCTTTCCTGACGGCGGGGTGGCTCGGCTGCGGATCCATGGGCACGTGGTCGCCGACTGGGATCGGTTGAAGCGCCGGCGAGAAGTCGACCTGGCTGCCGCCGAACACGGTGGCCTCGTGGTGTCGTGCAGCGACATGTTCTTTGGATCGCGCCACAACCTGATCATGCCGGGCCATGCGACGCACATGGGCGACGGATGGGAGACGAAACGCCGGCGGGGGCCCGGACATGACTGGACGATCGTGCAGCTGGCGGTTTCCGGTGCGATCCATCGCGTTGAAGTCGACACCCGCCATTTCAAAGGAAACGCGCCAGCCGCCTGCAGCCTGGAAGGCGTGAACCGCGACGGCGAGCCGCACGGCGTCGACGAGCCGGGCGGCAACGAGGCCTGGGCCTGGCACGAACTGCTGCCGCGGACCGAGTTGCGGCCGCACGCGCAGCACGCGTTTGACGTCGGGCCCGCGCCAGGGACGTGGACCCACGTGCGCTTCAACATCTTTCCCGATGGCGGCGTCGGACGCCTGCGCCTCTGGGGTGTCGCGCGATGACGTTCGCGCAGCTGAACGCACTCGACCCGGTGACCGCGCGGCAGGCCCTGTTGCGGTGCTGCGGCTCGACGCGATGGGCGGACCAGATGATTGCGTCGCGGCCGTTCCCGAACGTCGACGCGATGATAGCGGCCGCCGACGCGGTCTGGTCCAGCCTCGATCGGACCGACTGGCTGGAAGCGTTCGCGGCGCATCCCCAGATTGGCGCTGCCCCGGCAGGAGGCGAAACCGCCGCCGGGTGGGCGGCAGACGAGCAGGCGGGCGCCGCGGCCGGGTCCGCCGGGGTGCGCGAGCGCCTCGCGGCGAAGAACCGCGAATACCTGGCGCGCTTCGGGTACATTTTCATCGTGTGCGCAACAGGAAAGTCTGCCGAGGCGATGCTCCGGATTCTGGAACACCGGCTCCCGAACGATCCCGGGGCTGAGCTGCGTGAGGCCGTGGAGCAGCAGCGACAGATCACGCGCCTGCGACTCGCGAAACTCCTCGAGGTCGCGGTGGCATGATCACCACCCATGTGCTCGACCTGGCGCGAGGCGTCGCCGGAAGCGGCATGACCGTGACGCTCGAGCATCACCGGGCAGGCGAGTGGGCGCGGATCGCGACCGGCCAGACCGATCGCGACGGCCGCCTGACGACGCTGACCGACGGGCAGGCGCTGCCTTCGGGCACCTACCGCCTGACATTCGACATCGCCGCGTACCAGCGACGCCACGGCGTAGCCGACCCGTTCTTCCCGCACGCGCAGGTCGCGTTTCACGTCAGCCAGACGCCCGGCCATATCCACGTGCCGCTCCTGCTGAGTCCATTCGGGTACACGGCGTACCGCGGATCGTGAGTCATTGGCGAGCCTGCAAATGTCGGAACTGATCTGGCACCGGTACGGCAAATCGCACATTCGGCTGGTGAAGGTCGACCGGTCCGCGCCCGAGGACCGGTTGATCGATCTCACGATCGATGTGCAGCTCCAGGGTGCCTTTGAGCGGGTGTACACCCGTGGAGACAACACGCGGTGTCTGCCGACCGACACGATGAAGAACACCGTGTACGCGCTGGCGCGACAACATCGCTTCGATGACGTAGAGCACTTCGCGATCCTGGTGACCGATCACTTTGCGCGCCAGCCCGGCGTGTCGACGGTCGAGATCGCGATCGTCGAACAGCCTTGGGCGCGGCTGTCAGCGGGCGGCCGTCCGCATCCACACGCCTTCATGCCGGCCGGCAGCGAACAGTGGACCTGTGCCGCGACGGGCAACGCGAACGCGATCAGGGTCGCGTCAGGCCTGACCAATCTGGTGCTGCTCAAGACCGCCGACTCGGCGTTCGCCGGGTTTTATCGGGACCGATTCACGACGCTGGCGGATACTCGCGACCGCCTCCTGGCGACGTCCCTGACCGCCCGATGGACGCACCGGCCGCAGCCCGGCGCGTTCGCCTGCCGCGAGACGATTCGGGCTGCGCTCGTCGAGACGTTTGCAGCCCACAAGAGCGAATCGGTCCAGCACACGTTGCACGCGATGGGGGAGGCGGCGCTCGCGGCGTCGAGCGACATCAGCGACATCACGCTGACGCTGCCGAACCGGCACCACCTGCTCGTCGATCTCGGCCCGTTCGGCCTCGACAACCCGAATGAAATCTTCGTCGCGACGGAGCAGCCGTTCGGAGTGATCGAGGCGACCCTGAGCCGGGAGGGCGGCGTCCAGGACCCTTAGGGAGACACCATGCCCGATCTTTCGACGACGTTTACCGGCGTCCGATTTCGAAACCCGTTCCTGCTCTCGTCGGCGCCGCCGACCGAGTCGGAGTCCAACATCCTGCGCGCCTTCGACGCCGGGTGGGCGGGCGTTGTCACCAAGACCATCGGCCTGCATCCGGTCGTCAACGTCGTGGGACCGAAGACGAAGTTCCTGCGCGCCGATGCCGATTCGCCCCATCTCTCGATGAAGAAGCGTCCGGGGGCCGCGCTCCATTCATCGTGGAACTGGGAACTCATCTCCGACAAGACGCTCGACTGGTGGGTGCCGCGCCTCGGTCGCATCAAGAAAGCCTTTCCGGACCGCGTCCTGGTGGCGTCCATCATGGCGGGGTCGGGCAACGACGTCGAGCTGCGCCACTGGCAGCAACTCGCCCTGGCGTGCCAGGAGCAGGGATGCGATGCGCTCGAGCTGAACCTCTCCTGTCCCCACATGGACCGGCCGGACATGGGCTCGAACGTCGGCAAGGACAAGGAGCTGGTCTCGATCGTCACCCAGGTCGTCAAAGAGGTCACGGCGATTCCGGTGTGGGCGAAGCTGACCCCGTCCACCACCGACATCGTCGTCGAAGCGCGCGGCGCCTTCCTGGGCGGCGCCGATGCGATCTCGTCGTCGAACACGTTCACGTCACTGCCGCTCATCGATTCCGAGACGCTCGAGTTCGAAGTCACCGTCGACGGGCTCGTCTCGACCGGCGGTCTCGGCGGACCCGCCATCCTGCCGTTGTCGCTCGCGAAGATGTCGCAGCTGACGCAGGCGTTTCCCGACAAGGCGTTTTCGGGGATCGGCGGTATTTCGACGTTCGATCATGCGCTCAATTACTTCCTGCTCGGATGCGGCACCGTGCAGGTGTGCACGGCGGCGATGCTCGATCACGCGATCGGGCCGAACGTGATCCGCGCGTTGACCGACGGCCTCGCCCGGTTTCTGGAGCGGCACGCGGACCAGGGGTGGCGGCGCGTCGAGGACTTCGTCGGCGCCCGGCGCGACCGCGTGGTCGCGCAGTCGAAGATCCGGCGCCCGACCGAAAAGGATTACCGCGGCGGCTACGAAGCGGAAGGCTACGCGAGCGACGAGGCCAAGGTGACGTAGCTAGAGCCTGCGGCCGGCGAGAATCGACGTGAACGATCGCGTACGCAGCTCCGCGACACTCAGCCCCGTCAGGGTGACGGCCTCGCGCTCGGTGATCGCGCCGCAGTTCAGGCCGCGCAGGAAGTAGTTCAACAGGCCCTGTCCGGTTGCCGCATCGTCGAAGACCTCGCCGACCAGGGTCGCCTGCGCGGCCTTGTCGAGGAAGTTCTTCAATCGCTCCGACGCGGCCGACAGCCCTTCGAGAAAAAACGCATACACGGCGGCGTAGCGCGAGGGCAGCTGCGCCGGGTGCAGGTCCCAGCCCTGATAAAACCCGTTCACCAGCGAGTGGCGGATGTGAGCGGCGTGCGTGCGCCAGGCGCGATGGACGGCCTCGCGCGAGCCGACCGGCAACACGTTGGTGGCGCCGTCTGACAGCCAGATCCCGGTGCCGGCCAGCGCAACCTGCATGACGTGCTTCGCGAAGTCGCAGGCCGGGTGCAGCATGTGCTGGTGGGCGGCGGTGATGCCGCAGGCGGCGGTGTAGTCGTAGGTGCCGAAATGCGCCGCGACGATCCGGCCGCGGCCTGCCGCCACGAACCGCGGCAGCGCGACGCTGCCGTCGCCGGCGAAGACCGATTGCGGCGTTTCGATCATCACCTCGAAGTGCAGCGTGTTGGCGGGCAGATCGCGCCAGTATTCGAATGCGTCGCAGGCGGTCGTCAGCGCCGCCACCTGATCGGCGGAGGTGATTTTCGGCAGCGTCACGACGAAGTTGGGCGGCACCCGGCCGCCGCTCCGTTCGACGAGCCGCGTGAGGAACAGATCGAAGGTCCGCAGGCTGCGCCGTTTGGTCTCGTCATTGAGCGGCTTGACGCGGATGCCGACCGACGGCGGCAGCGTGCCGCGCGACAGCCCCGAGGCCACTTCATCGGCGGCCAGCAGCGCGAAGCCGTCCTCCTCGTGATCGGGCCGCACGCCGAATCCATCCTCGAAATCGATGCGCAGATCCTCGACCGGTTCCCGCGTCAGTTTGTCGATCATCCGCAGGTAGACGCGATCGGCCAGCCGCGGATCGAGCCCGATGACGGTGGCAAAGGTCGAGGCGTCCGGGGCGTGCTCCTGCAGCGTTTTGAGGGCGATCGCGCCGAGCTTCTGCGCCGCATCCGCCTTGAAGAGATGCGCGCCGCCGTAGAGTACCTGCACCGGCTGGCGCGCGGGCGAGTCGCCGGGAAACAGGTCGGCCGTGCGCCGGTTCGCGGCGTCAATCGAGTCGACAATCGGCGTCAGCGCGTTGTCGGGGATCGAGGTTTCGGCCATCCGCGCCGAAGTATAGTCACAAACCGCGTACTATACGGGCATGGATCACGCGCGCCAGCGGGCAGATGGTCGAGTCGAATTGATCGACACGCACCGGATCGAGGCCAGTGCGCTGTACAACGCCGACCTCGCGCCGGTGCCGGTCGCGCGGCGCACCTGGTCGACCTACAACTACGCGGCGCTATGGATCAGCATGGCCCACTGCATCCCGACCTACATGCTCGCGTCGGGCCTGCTGGCGTCGGGCATGAACTGGTGGCAGGCGCTGCTGACGATCCTCCTCGGCAACTCGATCGTTTTGTTCCCCATCCTGCTGAACTCGCATCCGGGAACCAAGTACGGAATCCCGTTTCCTGTCTTCGCGCGGGCGGCCTACGGGACGTTCGGCTCCAATCTGCCGGCGCTGATGCGCGCGCTCGTGGCGTGCGGCTGGTTCGGCATCCAGGCCTGGATCGGAGGCGAAGCGCTGAACACGCTGTTTCGGGCGCTCCTCCCCGGATGGCCGCTGCTGCTCGGAGCCGGCTTCGGCGGGCACACCACCACCGAGTGGCTGTCGTTCCTCATCTTCTGGTCCGGGAACGTGTTCATCATCTATCGCGGCATGGATCTCGTGCGCCGAATCGAGAACTGGGCGGCACCCTTCGTGCTCGTGATGACCACGATTCTGCTCGCATGGGCGATCCGCCGGGCCAACGGCCTCGGTCCGCTGTTGGCGCAGCCCGGCCGATTTCGTTCGTTCGCCGAGTTCTGGCCGGTGTTCGTGCCGTCGCTGACGGCGATGATCGGATTCTGGGCGACCCTGTCGCTCAACATGCCCGATTTCACCCGCTTCGGCCGGAGCCAGCGCGAGCAGATCGTGGGGCAGGTCGCCGCCTTGCCGACGACGATGTCGGTGTTTGCCGCGATGGGGGTGATGATCACGAGCGCGACTGCGATCATCTACGGGCAGCCCATCTGGGATCCGGTCGTTCTCGTCGGCCGCTTCAGCTCGCCGGTGGTCGTGGCCATCGCGATGTTCACCGTGGTGATCGCGACGATTGCGGTCAACATCGCGGCAAACGTCGTGTCGCCGGCGAACGATTTCGCGAACGCCTTTCCGCGCGTCATCAGTTTCAAAACCGGCGGTCTCATCACCGGCGTGCTCGGCATCGTGATCCAGCCATGGAAGCTGCTCGCCGATCCCTCCGGCTACATCTATACGTGGCTGCTCGGCTACTCCGGCGGCCTGGGATCGATTGCCGGCGTGCTGATCGCCGACTACTGGATCGTGCGGCACCGCGAGCTGCGGCTCGAAGATCTCTATCTCGCCGACGGCGCGTACCGCGGGTGGAACTGGCGCGCCGTGGCGGCCACGCTCGTCGGCTGCGCGCTCGCCTGGGGCGGGCTCGTCGTGCCCGCGATGAAGCTGTTGTACGATTACGCGTGGTTCGTCGGATTCTTCGGCGCAGCGGCGACGCATACGATGCTGGCCCGTCCTCGGCCCCTGAGGGTCTTGGCGACGTCATAGCCCCGGCCGGGGTTGCCACCGCGCCGCCGACGCGCGCCGACCGCGCCAATCAGCGCAATGCGGTCCTCGCCGGCTTCCTCGGCTGGACGCTCGACGCCTTCGATTTCTTCATTCTCACGCTCGTCATCGACGACATCGCCAAATCGTTCGGCCGCACACGTCCGGACGTCGCCCTGGCGCTCACCGTGACGCTGGCGATGCGGCCGGTCGGCGCGATCGTGTTCGGCATCATGGCGGATCGGCTCGGCCGCCGGTTGCCGCTGATGCTGAACGTGATCTTCTACGCCATCATTTCCGTGTTGTCGGGGCTTGCCCCGAGTTACCAGGTCTTTCTGCTGCTGCGCATGCTGTTCGGGATCGGCATGGGGGGCGAGTGGGGCGTCGGCGCCTCCCTCGCGCTCGAATCGGCCTCACCCCGGCTGCGCGGATTGCTCTCCGGGCTGCTGCAGGAAGGCTACGCGCTCGGCAACCTGCTCTCGGCGATCGCCTTTCGCCTCCTCTACCCGCGCTTCAATGCGCTGTATCCCGGAAACGGCTGGCGCTTGATGTTCTTCCTCGGCGGCCTGCCGGCGCTGCTGTCGCTCTTCATCCGGGCGCGGGTCAAGGAGTCCGAAGCGTGGCACGAGCACCGCACCGACTGGGCCTCCTACCGACGTTCGCTGCCGAAGTTCTGGAGGCGGTTTGCCTACCTCGTCGTGCTGATGACGGTCATGAACTTCATGTCGCACGGGACGCAGGATATGTATCCGACGCTGCTCGGGCGGCTCGGCTACGACAAAGCGCACGTCGCGGACCTGACGATGCTCTCGGGCCTCGGCGCCATCATCGGCGGGTTGGCATTCGGGTACTACTCGGATCGGTCGGGCCGCCGCCGGTCGATGTTGATCGCCACGGTCTGCGGCCTCGCCGTGGTGCCGTTCTGGATCGCCGGCGCCAGTCCCCTGAGCATCGTCGCCGGCGTGTTCCTGATGCAGTTCTTCGTGCAGGGGGCCTGGGGCGTCATTCCGGCGCACATCAATGAACTCTCCCCCAATCATCTGCGGGGGTTCTTCCCCGGATTCGCCTATCAGCTCGGCGTGATGTTCGCCGCGAGCATTCCGTACGTCGAGTCGGCACTCGGCGAGCGGTACACCTACACCCAATCGATGGGCGGGCTCGTGGCCGTGGTCTTCATCGTGGCCTTCATCGTCACGGCCGCAGGGCCGGAGGCTCGGGGCGTCAGCTTCCGGAAACACGCCTGATGGATCTTCGCCAGCTGGAGATCCTGCAGGCCATCGCCGAAACGGGATCGTTCACGGCGTGCGGCCGCAAGCTGCACGTGTCGCAGTCGGCGATCAGCCGTCAGATCCTGCTGCTCGAGGAGGAGCTCGGCGAAGCGCTGTTCCTCCGCGTCGGCCGGCAGGTGCGGATGACGCCGGCCGCCGAGAGCCTCGTCCAGCTGGGCCAGCGCGTCTTTCACGATCTCCGGGAGACGGTCGGCCAGATCACGGATCGTACGCGGACGCTGCGCGGCACACTGCGGCTGAGCGGCGGGATGACCGTGTGTTTGTATGTCTTCCCGCCGCTGCTGAAGCACCTCAAACGCGTGCACCCCGGCGTTGACGTCCGCCTGACCGTCGCGACCGCGGGGCGATCCGTGCAGGAGATTCGCGGCGGCCGCGTCGACGCCGGCCTGCTGACGCTCCCGGTCGAGGAATCGGATCTGGTCACCGTCCCGGTGCTCCGGGAAGAGCTGCTGCTCGTGATGAACCCGACGCACCCGCTGGCCAAGCGCCGCCGCGTGACGCCCAAGGATCTGGCCGGGCAGCCCTTCGTGCTGTTCGAGCTCGGATCGGCGACGCGGCGCGTGATTGATCAGTTCTTTGCCACCGAAGGCATCGAGCCGATCGTCGTGATGGATACCGAGAACGTCGAGATCATCAAGGCGATGGTCAAGACCGGTATGGGCATCGGCATCGTGCCGTACCAGTCGGTCGCGCGCGAGGTGCGGGCCGGTCAGTTTGCCACCTCGCGCGTCGAAGGGTTCGAACTGGTTCGAGAGACCGGGTGGGTCTACGCCCGCGGCAACCGCATTCCCCGCATGATTCACGAACTGCTCGCGGCGTTCGAGGCGGTGAAAGGAAAGCTCAGGCTCGCGCCGCCGAAACGGCAACCATCACCAAATTAGATGGGTCGCATCAGATCATTCTATTTTCGTCGTACGTTCGCTGTGTGTACGCTGATGACCCGGGAGGAGGACATGGGAACCGAACGCGACCGCGTCATCTCGATCACCCTGACGGAGGCGGAGTGGCAGGCATTCATCGCGGCCCAGCCGCAGCCGGTGACCTGGTTGCGCGAGCGGATTCGCGAGGCGACCCAGCCGTCCCCTGTTGTGGCGCGTGACGCCGGAAACACCCGCCAGGTTGCCTAGGCCTGCCCGCTAGCGCGGCAGCCAGACCTCGAACACCGTCCGCCCCGGGCGGCTGGCCACGGACACTCGTCCGCCGTGCCGCTCGACGATCGCCTTCACAATCGACAGCCCGAGCCCGCTACCGCCCTCTGCGGCACGGCTCTCCTCGCTCGGTGCCCGGGATGTGTCGGCTTTGTAAAATCGGTCGAAGACATGGGGAAGGTGCTCGGGTGGGATGCCGGGGCCTTCGTCCTCGACGGTGATCGCGATCGCCGGCGGGGTCTCGGCGCCGTTGCCGGGGCCGCCGGCGCACAAGGTCGACCGGAGCCGAACGGCGCTCCCGCGCGGGGCGAACCGGATCGCGTTGGCTGCCAGATTCTGGAAAGCCTGTTCGAGACGGTCCTGGTCGCCGAAGACCACCCCGGCATCAGGTTCGATGGTGGTCTGAATCGAGACGCCCGCCTGCTCGAGCGCACGCTCGTGACGCTGCGCAACGCGCGCGAAGATCTGTTCGATTGGCACCGGATCATGCCGGAGCGTGCCGCCGCCGCCCTCGAGTCTCGCCAGGTCCAGCAGATCGCCGATGAGATGCTCGAGGCGGGCGGTTTCGTCGCCGATGATGCGGAGATACCGGCTGCGCGTCTCCTCATCAAGCGTCACCTCGGGCATCGTCAACGTCTCGAGGAAGCCGCGCACCGCGGTGACCGGTGTGTTGAGCTCGTGCGAGACGTCCGCCAGCAGCTGCCGGCGAGCTCGATCGGAGGCCGCGAGATCGTCGGCCATCGTGTTGAACGCGCTGGCGACGGCGGCAATCTCGTCGCCTCCCTTGTCCGGCGCACGGGCCGACAGGTCGCCTGAACCGAAGCGCCGCGCCGCGGTTTCGAGCAGCCGCAGGCGTCGGCGCGCCGGGCCGAAGATCATGACCGAGGTGAGGACGGTTCCGAGGATGAGCACGCCGCCGCCGACCAGGGTGAGCAGCGACGCGTATCGCGAGAGCAGCAGGCCGAAGGGCGCTTGCGGCGGCACAACGACCACGCCCGTCAGCTTGCCGTCGATCACGATGGGCGCCGGGCGCACGAAGGGCACGCCCGTGGCGTCGCGCTCGAGACGATCCACGAAGCCCTGCTGCCACCATTCGCCGCCGCGGCCGCCGCGGCCGCGCGTGCGATCGCCGCGTGGCGCTGCCTCTGCCCCGCGCGCCGCGTCGGAGCGGGGTCCCTCGAACCGCGGGAAATGCTGCGGCACCGGGCCCTGCAGCCGCGCGCGCGCCATCCGGATGAGTCCCTCGGGAAAGCTCTTGCTGCCGCTCGTGATGAAGCGGCCGTCCGACATCATGACGAAGAACGGATGCGTGTAGGTCGCGTACTGCTCGCGGACGTACTTGGCGAGATCGGTCTGTGGCTCGCGTTCGAGCACATTGGCGAGGTCGAGAGCGACGGTTTGCCCGAGACGGGCAGGGGACTGCCCGGGCAGCGATCGCCCCGACTGCGACACGGCCCAGACGAACAACACCGCCTGGACGACGAGCAGCGCTGCCAGGAACGCCACGACGCCCAGCGCGATCCGCCAATAGAGACTGCGATACCACTTCATGGACGGCTCAAGAAAATCCTAATCCCAGAGAGCGACGGCGTCACGGTGCGTGGCTGACCTGTCACAGACTTTTCATCGCCGCCATCGGCCCGCGTCTCAATAATCAATAACATGGGGAATTTAGTTCGGGGCGTCAGGTCAGCCGGGATCGCCGTCGGCGCCGCGGCGCTCATCGCCGCGCTCCCGGCCGCACCGCGGGCGCAAACCGACAAGCCGTCGATCGAGGGCGCGTGGACGCTCAACAAGGACTTGAGCGATCAACCGTCGAGCCGCAGCAGTCAGGGTGACGACTCCGGCCGTCGCGGTGGCGGGTACGGGGGCGGCGGGCGCCGTCGTGGCGGGTTCGGTGGCGGGGGGTTCGGCGGGGGCTACGGCGGGCGCGGGGGCTATGGCGGCGGCGGGCAGCAGATGGATCCGGAGACGGCAAAACGCGTCCGCGACGCGATGCGCGACATCACCGATCCGCCCGACCACCTGACCATCACCCAGACGGCGTCGATGGTGGTCGTCACCGCTCCCGACGGGCGCACGACCAGACTGTCACCGGACGGGAAGAAGGTCAAAGACGACAGCACGGGCATCGAGCGCAAGACCAAGTGGGATGACGGGAAGCTCGTCAGCGAGATCAGCGGGATCGGTCAAACGAAAGTGACCGAGACCTACGCGCTCAATCCGGAACTGCACCAGCTGCGGATCACCGCCCAGATCGAGGGCGGCAACAGCCAGGCGCGCACCGTCACGCACGTGTACGACACGGATCAGAGTCAGAAGTAAGCGGGACGCCGGGGCGGGCAGTCCGGGCTAACTCTCGTCTTCGTCGTCGGTCGAGGGCTTGCTGGTGGCGATATCGTCGATATCCGGCAGATCCTCGCCCACATCATCGACGTCGTCGAGCGTGAACGAGCGGCCGGTGGTCTTCATCGGGATCGGGCCGCGTGGTTTTTCGACGTCGCGTTTCTTCGCCTTCTGACCCCGGGACGGCTTGGCGTCGGGGCCGAAGTTGCGCGCGCGATTCGGCGGCTGCGTCGCGCTCGGCGCACCGAACCCGGGTCCTCCCCCGAATCCGGGACGCGGCCCGCCGAAGCCGCCAGGACGGGGACCCCCCGGCCCAGGCCCGCCGGGGCGGGGACCGAAGCCGCCCGGGCGCGGGCCGCCGGGACCGCGGTCTTCACGCGCCCGCGCTTCGCTGACGGCCAGGGGGCGGCCATTGAACACCTGCCCGTTGAACTTCTGGATGGCCTGTTCGGCGTGCGTGCGATCCTGGAATTCGACAAACGCGAAGCCCCGGGGCCGGCCCGTTTCGCGGTCGACAGGCAAGACGACTTGCGTCGGCGGTGCGACGGTACCAAAGTAGCTGCGCAGGTCGGCTTCGGTCGTGCTGTAGGCGAGGTTTCCAACGAACAGGCGGACGGGCAAGCGGTTCTCTCTGTCGCGAAAAACCTTACTCGAAAACGACGGCATCCTGCAAGCGGGAGATATAGTTAGAAGCATGAAGCGTGCGCTGGCTCTCGTTGTCGCGAGTCTCTCGCTGGTCGCGGCCGGAGGCGGTCGCTCGTCCATCACGCCCCCCGAGCTCCGCGAGTGGCTGACCTATATTGCATCGGACGAGTTGCAAGGGCGTGCGCTGTACACCTCCGGGCTCGGCCTGGCCGGCGCCTACATCGAGGATCATTTGCGGACGTGGGGCGCGAGACCCGCCGGAGATGCCGGATCCTACCTGCAGACGGTCCGGGTGCTCGGCGTTAAAAGCACGAGCCACTCCACCGTGA
>JBPYEE010000719.1:0-11957 GCA_051985095.1 Vicinamibacterales bacterium
GGACGTGCGGCCTACGACGCTATTGTCCGCGCGGTCGCTGACGCACAACACGGGCAGGTGAAGGCCATCGCGACCGCCCCGATCAATAAGGAGGCGTTCCGATTGGCCGGGCTCCCCTGGGCGGGCCACACCGACCTCCTGGCGCACCTCACCGGCGTGACAGACGTCGCCATGCTGTTCTACTCGGATCGGCTGCGCGTCGTCCTGGCCACGATTCACATCCCCCTCAGTGAAGTGCCGCTGCGGCTGACGGCCGATTCGCTCGAGCGCACGATCGCGTTGACGCACCGCGAGTTGCCACGCTTTGGTATACCGCGTCCGCGAATTGCGGTGTGCGGATTGAACCCGCATGCGGGCGAACATGGACTCTTCGGCCGTGAGGAAACGACCGCGATCGCACCGGCGATTGACGCGTGCCGGCGGCAGGGAATCGATGCATCAGGACCGTTCCCGGCTGACACGATTTTCGTGCGGGCCGATCGAGGCGAGTTCGATGTCGTGGTCGCCTGTTACCACGATCAGGGACTCATTCCGATCAAGCTCGTGGCATTCGGCGAGGCCGTCAACGTGACGCTCGGTCTGCCGATCATCCGCACGTCGGTCGATCATGGGACCGCCTTCGATATCGCTGGCAAGGGAACTGCGGATCCCGAAAGCATGATCGCCGCCGTGTTGCTGGCGGCGCGCCTGGTCCATGGACAAGACTGAGCGGGAAAAAGCGCAGACCTCGATCGCCGAGAACCGCAAGGCGTTCCATGATTACCACCTCCTCGAGACGTTCGAGGCGGGCATCGTGCTGCTCGGGACCGAGGTGAAAGCGATCCGGGAAGGGCGCGTGAACCTGCGCGACAGTTTCGCACGCGTCGAGGATGGCGAAGTCTTTCTCTACAACGTCAACATCAGCCCCTACAGCCACCGCGGCTACGTGGACCACGAACCGTTGCGCCGCCGCAAATTGCTCCTCCATCGGGACGAGATCCGCAAGCTAATCGGCAAAACGGTGGAGAAGGGCATGACCCTCATCCCCGTTCGCCTGTATTACAAGAAAGGTCGCGTCAAGGTCGCCGTCAGCCTCGCCAAAGGCAAGAAGGAGTACGACAAGCGGGAGACGATCAAGCGTCGCGAGGTCGATCGGGAAACGCGTGCGGCAATCAAATCGCGCCGGTAATACACTATTGACTCCATGAAGGTTCCGCTCCTCGATCTGCAGGCGCAGAACGGGCCCCTCCGCGACGGGATTCTCCGCGCCATCACCCGCGTCGCCGACAGCCAGCGCTTCATCATGGGCCCTGAAGTCGACGCGCTCGAACGGGAGCTCGCCGCCCTGCTCGGCATCAAGCACGCGATCGCGGTGTCGTCGGGCACTGACGCACTGTTGTTGGCGCTGATGACGATCGACGTCAAGCCCGGTGACGAAGTGATCACGCCGACCTACTCGTTTTTTGCGACGGCGGGGTGTGTGTCGCGCCTCGGCGCGCGTCCCGTGTTCGTCGATATCGATCCGGTTACCTTCAATATCGATCCCGATCAAGTCGCCGTGGCGGTGACGCCGCGGACGAGAGCCGTCATCCCGGTCCATCTGTTCGGTCAAAGCGCCGAGCTCGATCCGATCCTGCAAACCGCAGAGCACGCGGGTATTCCGGTGATTGAAGATGCGGCGCAGGCGATTGGTGCCACCTACAAGTCACGGCCGGTCGGCGGCATCGGGGCGCTCGGCTGCTTTTCGTTCTTCCCGAGCAAAAATCTTGGAGCCTTTGGCGATGCGGGTCTCGTCACGACCAACGACGATGCGCTCGCCAGGCGGGTGCGGCTGCTGCGCACGCACGGGATGGAGCCCAAGTATTGCCACCACCTGGTCGGCGGCAATTTCCGGATGGACGCGTTGCAGGCCGCGATTCTCCGCGTCAAGGCGCCGCACCTGCGGCGATGGACCGAGGCGCGGCGTGCGAATGCGTCGCGGTATCGGGAATTGTTCGCGACCTACGGCGCCGATCGCGCCATCTTCCTGCCCGGCGAGCCGAACGACCGGTGGCACATCTACAACCAGTTTGTGATCCGCACGCCGGAGCGGGACGCGCTGAAGCGTCACCTCGACGAGCAGGGCATCGGCAATGAGATTTACTATCCGGTGCCGTTCCATCTGCAACCCTGTTTCGCGGACCTCGGCTACCGTTGTGGTGAGTTCCCGCACGCGGAGCGCGCGGCGCGAGAGAGTCTCGCGATCCCGATCTACGGCGAGATGACCGCCGCCCAGCAGGAGGCGGTCGTCGATGCCATTACGGCGTTCGTGCAGCGCCAGGCGGGTGCGCTCCCGTGAAACGCGTTCCGCTCACCACCCAGATCTTCATCGGTTTGATCGTCGGGATCGCCGTCGGCTGGGCGTTTCCCGCGTTCAGCGTTCAGATCAAGCCGCTGGCCGATGCATTCCTGCGGATGATCAAAATGATCATCGCTCCGCTTCTGTTCGCCACGCTGGTGGTCGGCATCGCCGGTACCGGCGATTTGAAGGCGATGGGGCGCATCGGGGTGAAGGCCATCGTGTATTTCGAGGCGGCCACGACCATCGCGCTGTTCCTCGGACTGTTTCTCGTCAACGCCTTCAAGCCCGGGGCCGGCCTCGCGATTCCCATTCGCGGCGATACGCACGCCCTCGAAGCGATGGCGCAGACCCAGCAGCACGCCTGGGATATCTTCCTGCATCTGTTTCCCACGTCCGTCGTCGACGCCATGGCGCGGGGCGACATTCTGCAGCTCGTCGTCTTCTCGACCTTCTTCGGCGTCGCGCTCGCCGCGATCGGCGTCAAGGGGCGGCCCGTCCTCGACCTGCTCGACAGCCTCGCGCATGTGATGTTCAAGTTCACCGGGTACGTGATGGCGTTCGCGCCGGTCGGCGTGTTCGCAGCCATTGCGGCCACGGTCGGCGGCAAGGGCCTGGGCATCCTCTACACGCTCGGCGAACTGGTCGCGCTCATGTACGTCGGTCTCGCGATTCTCATTGCGATTGTGGTCGTCGCCACCGCCTGGCTCATCCGGGTGCCGGTCGGGGCGTTCCTGAAGGCCGCCCGCGAACCGTTTCTGATCGCGTTCACCACGGCGAGCTCCGAGGCCGCCCTGCCGGCGTCCCTCGAGGTCATGGAGCGGTTCGGCGTGCCGAAGAACATCGTCGGGTTCGTGCTGCCAACCGGATACAGCTTCAACCTGACAGGGACGACGTTGTACCTGTCGCTGGCGAGCATTTTTGTCGCGCAGCTGGCGGGCATGCGGATGACCTTCGGCGATCAGCTCGTGATGATGCTGACGCTGATGCTGACGAGCAAAGGCGTGGCGGGGGTGCCGCGAGCGGCCTTGGTGGTTCTGACCGCGACGTTAACGCAGTTCGGCCTGCCGCTCGAGGGCGCCGCCATTCTGCTCGGGATCGATCAGATCATGGACATGGGCCGCACGGCGATGAACGTGATCGGTAATTGCATCGCGACCGTCGTGGTCGCGCGGTGGGAAGGCGTGTTGGACGATTCTCAGGTCCGGGCGTTCCGCCGGGCCGCGTAGTGCGCGTCGTCGTCACCGGCGCCGGCGGACAGCTCGGCGCTGTGCTCCTGCACGAGTTCCAATCAGAACACGATGTCGTCGGGCTTGCCCGTCGGGAGCTCGATATCGGCGACGATGCGGCCGTCGCCGCGGCGATCGATCGGGTGCGTCCGAACGTAATTGTCAACGCCGCGGCGTTCACCGATGTCGACGCCGCTGAAGACCGTCCATCCGAGGCGCTGACGGTGAACGCCTACGGTGTGCGGGCGCTGGCACGTGCGGCGACGCGCTGCGCCGCGACGCTGGTGCACTACAGCACCGACTTCGTATTCGACGGCACCGCCTCCCAGCCGTACGCCGAGACCGATCGCCCCAATCCGCGCAGCGTGTACGCGATGTCGAAGCTGCTCGGCGAGTGGTTCGCCCTGGATGCGCCGCGTGCATACGTGCTGCGCGTCGAAAGCCTGTTTGGCGGGGTGCCCGGCGGGCCGCCGGCGAGGGGCAGCGTCGCCACCATCGTGGACACGCTGAAGAACGGCGGTTCCCCGCGGGTGTTCGTCGACCGAACCGTGTCTCCGACGTATGCGATCGACGCTGCCCGTGCGACACGGCAACTGATCGAGATGCAACCCGATCCGGGCGTCTATCACTGCGTGAACTCGGGCAGCTGCACCTGGGTCGAGCTCGCCCGGGAGCTGGCCCGGCAGCTGGGGATCGAGGCGCGGCTCACACCGGTGCGGATGAACGAAGCGGAACTCCGCGCGGCGCGCCCTCAGTACTGCGCGCTCTCGAATGCGAAACTCCATTCCGTGGGAATCCAGATGCCGTCCTGGCAAGCGGCCCTCAGCCGCTTCACCGCGACGATCCGCGTTTAGAATGCCTGCCACAGGGTGCGGCGTGCGACGATTTCTCAAACATGTCCTGAGGTTCTGTGCGCTTCCGGTGTTGGTGCTCCTCGCCGGCGAAGCGGTGCTGGAGTCGACCGGCGAGCTGTGGCCGGTCGACCGCGTCCTGGACTACCAGCGGACCCATCCGGAATCGCTGTACCTGCGAGCGGTCGATCAGACCTTTTACACATACAAATACGAAGGCATCATCAAGACCCATCCCTCCGTGCTCGTCGTCGGGTCGTCGCGCACGATGAAATTCCGCGCCGAGATGTTCGGCGATCGTCACGACGGGTTTTTCAATGCAGGCGGGATCCTGAACAATCTCAATGATCTGACTGATCTTGTGAACACGCTCCCGGAGCAGATGACGCCAGCGGTCATGATTCTGGGTATCGATTTGTGGTGGTTGAACGACGGCGTGCCGCCGACGCGGACCCTGGGTGGCGCCATCGACGCCGGAACTGGAGTCTCCTTCGATCAACATGTCGTCGCCCTGCGGTGGCTCGTTCGACACCCGGAATCGTTCAGCCGCGAAGCGTTGTCGGCGTGGCCCCCACGGAACCCCACGGCCATCGGGATCGCAGCCCGCGAACGGGGCGGGGGATTCCGTCGCGACGGCAGTTACGCAACGCCGCTGCCCGTCCCGCAGTCTCCCGCGGAGTGGCGTTTCGTCGATCGCGAGTCGCCGCCGATTATCGAGCGCGTGAAGAACGCGGTTGAAAACTTTCCGCCCGCGTCGGGTCTGTCGGCCGATCGTCTCGCCATCCTCGATGCGGCGCTGGATCGGCTCGGCCAGCGCGGCGTGCTGGTCATCGGATACTTGCCGCCGTTCTCGACCGAAGTGGTTGAGCGCTTACGATCCGATCCGCGTCATGCGCGATTGTGGGCACAGTTCCGATGCCGTCTCCCGGCCGTGTTTCAACGGTACAATTTTCCGGTCGTCGACGCGTCGGAACTGTCATCGCTCCAGATGGACGATCGGGCAATGAGCGATGGAATGCACGCCGAGGAGACCTTTCACGTTCATGTCGTGGAGGCAATGCTGCGGGACCTGCGCGTCGGTGTGCGATTGCCGGGTGCACGTCGCGCGGTCGAGCGGGCGCTCGCCTCGCCGAGCACCAACTACTGGAACCCGGATCTCCGGTCCTGATCGCTGATGGTCTTCACCTCGCTCACGTTCATTGCCTTCTACGCGCTCGTGTTCGCCCTGTACTGGCAATTCGACAAACAGGGACAGAACCGCCTGATCGTGCTGGCCGGCGTCGTGTTCTACGGCTGGTGGGATTGGCGCTTTGCTGTCCTGCTACTCGTGACGACCGGAATCGATTACTGGGTCGGCCTCGAGCTCGAATCCGAGCGCAGCGAGACCAGGCGGAAGGCGTGGCTCCTGGTGTCGCTGGTCAGCAATCTTGGGGTGCTCGGGTTCTTCAAATACTTCAACTTCTTCGCCGATTCGTTCGTTCGGTTCAGCGGCCTTTTTGGATTCCGGCCATCGGTCATGATGCTCCGCGTCATTCTCCCGATGGGCATCAGCTTTTATACGTTTCAGGCGCTGAGCTACACAATCGATGTCTACCGGCGTCAGCTCGCGACGGTGCGCGATCCGGTGCGGTACTTCTGTTTCATCCTCTTTTTTCCGCATCTGGTAGCCGGACCGATCGTGCGCGCAAAGGATCTGCTCGCCCAGTTCAACCGTCGACGGACGTTCAACGGGGAGACGGCGCCCGACGCGTTGCGGCAGATGCTGTGGGGGTTTTTCATCAAGGTCGTGATTGCCGACAACCTGGCGCCGATCGTCAATGCCGCCTACGCGCGGCCTGACGCGTCGTCAGGATGGCAGTTGTTATATGCGACGGTGTGTTTTGCGGTTCAGATCTATTGCGATTTCGCCGGCTATACCCACATCGCGATTGGGTCCGCGCGGCTCCTCGGGATCGACTTGATGAGAAACTTCGCCTACCCGTATTTCTCCCGAAGTATTCCTGAGTTTTGGACGCGCTGGCATATCTCCCTGACGAGATGGTTCCGAGAGTACTTGTATATTCCGCTGGGCGGCAGCCAGGTGGTCGTTCGTCGCTGGATCGCGAACGTGTTGCTCGTGTTCGTGGTCAGTGGTCTGTGGCATGGCGCCAACTGGACGTTTCTGATCTGGGGCGCGATTCACGGCCTCCTGTACCTGTTGTACGTGGCCGTCTGGCCACGTTCGCGTCGGTTGGCGGCTGAACTCCCCGGCCGTGAGCGAGCAACCGTCGTGTCGCTCGCCCAGATGGCGCTGACGTTCGCGTTTGTGTGCCTGGCATGGGTGTTTTTTCGAGCGGCGTCGGTGACGGAAGCGGTGATGATTCTGCGGAAGATTGTCGTCGACGTTGCGACGACCGCCCCCGCCATCACCGACAAACGAAGCGCGATCTGGATCGCCATTTTGCTCTCCCTCGAGTGGATCCAACGCGACCACGCGAATCCTTTGCATCTCGAACATCTGTCGCGGCCGGTTCGCTGGACCATCTACTACGCGATGACATCGCTCATGTTCATGTTCGCGCCACTCCGGTACGCCCCTTTTATCTACTTTCAGTTTTGACACGCTACGGCTCGACCCTCGACCGAATCCGTGTCCGGGTTTGTCCCGATCACCGTCGTGCTCGCGGTCACCCTGCTCGACCGGTCTCATCGGCCGGAGCGTCCGCCTGATCGCGGCAGCTATCTCACCGTCGCGCGCGAAATGCCGCGGCGCCGCACACCGGACACGATCGGTCGCTGATGCGCTCGGGACAATCGAGGTCGAACGCGAACGGATCTCTGGTTCCTGAATTCCGTGTTCATGATGGCCGGCCACTCGCCACGCCCGATGCGACGGCGAGGTTGGTCCAACCACACTCGTATTGGCGATTGGCTCGTTTTCGGGTCGGTCGACCTCGCCGGCGCAATTTTCGGACAGGACGGGTGGGAGGCGAACGGTCTGGCGAATTACCGGGCGCTTGAGAGGTTCATCTGGAAGTCACCGAGGTCGCCCACTTTCGTGCCCGCGGATTCACTACCGGCCGCTCTTGACGCCCGATCTCGCCGTCATTGGGTACCGCCTCGTCGTTGCCGGGTGAATCGCCGCGCCGTTGACTCACCGCCTGATCCAGCCGCTACCGCTTCTGCCACTGCGACACGCAGAAGCACGAGAGGCGTCGATTTTGCAACGGGAGAAGGAACCGCTCGACCTGCATCATCAACGGTGTATAGGCCCGCTTCAACCGAAGCGGCATCCGCAGGAATTGCGAGTTGAATATAAACACATAACCGACGTTGCCCAGGTAGTGTTCCTCGCCAAATCGGAACGCGCTGGCGAACGTCTGTTTCAACCGTTCCAGGTCAATTGCGGCTTCGTTCGGCAGAAACAACGGATCGAACCGGTACCACGCTTTTCGAATCAGATCCGGGAGCGTGCCGGCGTGTGGTTCCGAAAAGCAGAGAAATCCTCCGGGCTTCAACACGCGATGTATCTCTCTCACCGTGGCCTCGAGCCGCGGATGCGTGTGGTGCAGCCCGCCCACGACGATGACGTGGTCGAAGGAATTACTGGCAAAGCCGAGGTCCGTGGTTGACGCGCACACCGCCGCGCAATCCGTGAACTTCGATCGGAAACGCCTGACCTGCGAATACGACAGATCGAGCCCGGTGACCCGGGCGCCTTTCGCGAGCAGCTGTCGCGTGACCTGCCCGCTGCCGCACATTGCTTCCAGCACCCGAGTTCCCGCGAACTCAATCGTTCCGAAGAGATGAGGATAGATGATCGTTTCCCGAAACCGACGGCTCTCCTCGTCATCGTTGTGGGCTTCGTGCTCCGCCGCGATGCGATCGTACAAGGCCTTCTGATGACGCTCCGGGTCACGGTCGACTCGCGCCTGACGGGACGACGCACGCCTCCAGTCGCCGTCCGGCGCACGATCGGGCTTCGGTGCGGGAAGGGACCTGGTCATGAGGCGCAAGGGGCCGGGCCAGTTGCGGCGAGTTCAGCGACCAGCCGTCCAATCGCGAGACAGGCGGTCAACCCCGGCGACTCGATGCCAGCCGCGTGCACGATGCATCGGTTCTCACGATCCCGCCGAATCACAAAGTCACCGAACGGCTCGGTCGGGGGGTGAATTTTCGCCCTGATTCCGCTGCCGGCCAACCGAAGATCAGCGATCGTGACATCGCGCAGCAGCTGCTGCGCCGGTTGCAGAAACGCTTCGATGGGCAGACGGTTGGTCTCGTAGTCATCTTTGGCCTGCTGAAACGAGGCCGTTGGCCCGAGCCAGACGTCGCCGCCGATCGTTTTCACCAAATGCACGCCAAGGCTGTGGTCTGGCGGCAGCGGATAGACCAGCCCGTTGACCATCGATCGCTTTGCCCGCGTGAGCTGGGCATACTCGCCACGGCAGGGAAAGATCGTAAACGGTTCGCCTCCGAGGGTACGCGACACGTCATCCGCGTATAACCCCGCGGCGTTGACGACGATTCGCGCGTGAATCTCTTCACGTGGTGTCCGCAACACCATGCCGTCTGCCTGTCGGTCGGCCGCAATGAGGGGAGACTCTGGCAGAAAAATCGCGTCTGCTGCCCGGGTGCTGGCAAGGAGTGCCGCGACGAGCGCGTCCGCGTCCACAATACCGGTCTCCGGCGACCACAGCGCGAAGGGGGCGTAGACGGCGGGTTCACGCTCCACGATGAAGGGCCGTTCCACAATCTTGAGACCGCGGACGCCATTCGCCTCGCCCCGCGCGAGGAGCTGTTCGAGCCGAGCGAGCTCATCGGTATTGTGGGCCACGACCAACTTGCCGCACTGGCGGTACGGCACATGTTTCGCTCGACAGAACTCGTACAGCAGGTGGCGGCCCTCGACGCACAAACGCGCCTTCAAGGAGCCGGGCGGATAATACATGCCGGAGTGGATCACGCCGCTGTTGTGGGTGCTCGTTTCGAGCCCCGGGCGGCCGTGCCGTTCGAGCACGCACACCGAGAGATGACGCTGAGCGATCGCGGACGCCGCGGCGAGCCCGGTGACGCCCCCGCCGATTACGGCCACGTCAATGCGAGTCACACGCGGTAGCCGACCGCCGAATAGTCCAGGTGCGTGAACATCAGGCTGTTGAGAATCGCGGCGTTGGCGTTGATCGCGTGAGCCGTCTGGGCCAGCGCGGTTGTCGCGGGGTCGCTCGCCGACAACACCTCCGCCGGAAGATGGACCGACCTCATTTTCATCTGGTCGGGGACCGGCGCGCTGTAGCGGATCTGGACGCGTTCGAAGCCGGTGGCGCGAAGAAGGTACTGCAGGGTATCTGGATGGATCGGCCGCACGTGCGTGAGGTCGCGAATGTAGCTGCTGAAGAAGGCCAGCCAGCACGCCGGATTGATCGTCTCGAGGACCAGGGGAGCACCGGCGCGGAGCTTTCGGGCCAACACGTGCAGGAGCGCAAACAGATACGGCGGGGCGAGATGTTCCACGACTTGCGTGGCGATGGCGCCCCCGATCGATTCATCCGCCAACGAACGCACGTAACTGAGGGCGTCGCCGAGCTCCACGTCCAGACCACGATCGCGCGCGACGGCGACCATTTTCCCATTCGTGTCGACGCCGCGCGCCGCAATTCCGGCCGCCTTCAACGCAGCCAGCAGCTCACCGCGGCCGCACCCCAGATCGATGACGTCGGACGCGCCGGCAAAGATCGGAACATACGTGCTCACCTTCGCGGCGACCGTTTCGTCAGAACCGCGGAATTGGTCCTCGAATGCAACATACACGACATCCTGCTCCAGCGTCGACGCGTCTGACGCCGCGGACCGATGTCCGCCGTCGTGCTCGTCCGTTGCGCGGCCGGCCGGCCCCGCCGCCGCGGTCGTGCGGGCCTGCCGCTGCAACACGCCGACGCGCGTGCGGAGCTCATCGATATCGGTCAGGCGCTGCTCGAGCCGCTCGACTCGTGCGCGCAGATCGGCGGCGAGCGCACGATCCTTCGTGTCGACGAACGCGGTGATTTGCTGCAGAAAGAGAATCAACGCATGGTACAACCGCTCGGCGTCGTCGACGCCGAGCGGTCGCCCGCGAGACGCGGCCACCGCGGAATCGAGGGCGGTGAGCGCGTCGTTGTAGCGCGCGTCGGCATCGAGCCGTTCTCGCTCAAATTTGTCGAACTCCTCAGTCGCGCCCATGCTACACTCCGAGTTTCTCCGTATGTCCAAAAGGGCCATTGTCACCGGAATTACCGGGCAGGACGGATCGTATCTTGCGGAGCTTCTGCTCTCGAAAGGGTACGAAGTCGTGGGCACGGTTCGACGATCGAGCGCGCCGAACTTCTGGCGGATTCAACACCTGCTCGACCGTATCACGATTCGGCCGCTCGATCTGCTCGACCAGTTGTCCACTCTCCGCATCGTCGACGAAGTGCGGCCGCACGAGTTGTACAACCTCGCCGCGATGTCGTTCGTTCCGGCCTCGTGGGATCAACCGATGCTCACCGGCGAGTTCAATGCGCAGGGGGTGACGCGCGTGCTCGAGGCGATTCGTCAGGTCGATCCGTCAATCAGGATGTACCAGGCCTCTTCGAGCGAGATGTTCGGCAAAGTCCGCCAGGTTCCACAAAACGAGGAAACGCCGTTCTACCCCCGGAGCCCGTACGGCGTCTCGAAGGTGTTCGCACACTACATCACGGTCAATTATCGGGAGAGCTACGATCTGTTCGCCGTGTCGGGGATGCTGTTCAATCACGAGTCGCCGCGCCGCGGTCTCGAATTCGTGACGCGAAAGGTGACCGATGGCGTCGCCCGGATCAAGCTCGGGCTGATGCCGTCGCTGGGACTTGGGAATCTCGACGCACACCGCGACTGGGGGTTTGCGGGAGACTATGTCAAGGCGATGTGGCTGATGCTGCAGCAGGACCGGCCCGACGATTATGTCATCTCGACCGGCATCAGCAAATCCGTTCGGGATCTGGTCGACGTGGCGTTCGGCCATGTCGGGCTGGACTGGCGCCGGTACGTCACCGTCGATCCGAAGCTGCTCCGGCCGGCTGAGGTCGAACATTTGATCGGTGACTCCACGAAAGCGCGTGTGCAACTCGGATGGACACCGAGCGTTGATTTCGACCAGCTCATCACGATGATGGTGGACGCCGATCTCGAACGCGTCAGGACGGTGCCGCAGCAGCTCGGCGATCGCCTCTCGACCCTATAAAGCGGGCTCATGGCTGAATCGGCTGCTTCCACGTTGCTCGAACGCATTCGCGCAAAAGAGGCGCACGTCGGGGTGATCGGCCTTGGATACGTGGGGCTTCCACTCGCGGTCGAGTTCGCCCTGGCCGGCTTTCAGGTCACGGGATTCGACGTCGACGCGGCCAAAGTCTCTACGCTCACCGAGGGCCGAAGCTACATTCCAGACGTTCCCGAATCGGACCTGGCGAAGGTCGTGGCGTCGGGTCACCTGCGCGCAACGACGGACATGCGCCTGTTGGCGACAGTGGATGTTGCCGACATCTGCGTCCCAACGCCCCTCAGAAAAACCAAGGATCCCGACCT
>JBPYEE010000720.1:0-6145 GCA_051985095.1 Vicinamibacterales bacterium
CCAAGGCGCTCGCGACATTCGGATTTGTTTCCGATCACCGTTGTCGTCTGGCGATGAGTTCGTTGCCGAGACCCTGGTGCGGACGACGAGGCGCCGCTCGTAGGTTCCGTCGGCGCGCCCGCCGTGCAGATGCCCGAGCATACGCGCGACCGAGGTGACCCCTCAGTCGAAGCCGCGACGACAAACTTCGTGTCCCAGCGCCTGCGCGAAGTGCGATTTCCCGACATCCGCCAGACCCTCGCTCGGCTGAGAGGAGTACTCACCGGTTCCACGTTGATCTGCCGGCCAATCACCCGAAGCCGCGATACCGGAAGGTCGGCTGATGACTTCAGCACGCGCCAGGATGCACCACGTTAGCGAGGGTGCTCACAAGGTCGGATCGGCTGCCGATCGCCGCGTGGCGGCGTTACAAGGCATTACCGCGAGCCGGTTCTGAGACCGACGGCGTCGGCGTGGTTCGCGCGGATTCTGAGGATGCAGCGGAACGAGGGGTGGGACGACCGGCCCTGAGAGGGCGTGTCGTGCTGACGGGCACGGCCGTCCGGTATACCCATGTGAACGCCGGTTCCGAGGGAAACTAACGGAGGTCTCGTCTGAGAGACGAACCCCCTAGGCTGAGTCGGGTTGCGGAGTGCAAAACCGGCGTTGGAAACCAGTGCGCCGTTTGTCGGGAGTAACCCGCCGGTCTCTCGCTGTGTTGCGGCGAGTCCGTCCTCATCGCCGTGGGACCCGGACCGATTCATCGCGGGGCCGACACCAGCCAGCGTCCGTCTGGACTGAACGCCAGTGCATCGATCGGCTCGTGTGACCTGAGGCTGGCTCTGAAAACCGGCGCGATCGACCTCTGGCCCGACTCGTGACCAACGTTAGCGGCAGAGCTGCAGCGGAGCATGATTCATGGGCACTCTTTAAGGCCTGCAGCCGTCGGGCATGACTTACCGCGGAATGACCGGCAGCACCACGCGCGTCGGGTGCGCCGCGTCGTGGTACAGCGTCTGGTGCGCCACCATCCACGTCGTGTCGCGTTCGTTGTTCCCGCCGGTGTTGAGGTTCCGATCGTACTTCGGGAACAGCGCCGAGGCGATGCTCACCCGGAGCCGGTGGCCCGGCTCGAACACCTTCGACGTGAACCACAGGTCGACGTCGTAGCGATTGACCTGCGCAGGGACGAGCGGCACCTCCTTGTCCATGCCTTGCCGGAAGCGCGCCCGCACCAGCCCGTCTTGCACGCGTTCGGCATGGCCATCGGGCCACACGTCGAACAGCATGATGCTCCAGTCGGTGTCGCGCGCGTCGCTCGCCGCCCACAGCACGGCCGACATCTCACCCGTGACCTCCATCTGCCGGGTGAGGGGCTTCGAGGTGAACACCAACGTGTCCCGGCGGGTCGCGTTGAGCTCGGTGTAGTCCTCATTGAGCGACTCTTCCAGCTCGCGCGAGTCGATGAGATACGGCGACGGGTTGCCGGGATCGTACGAAAATGTGTCGATCGAGGCGCCCGTGGGCGGCACGGTGGCGAGCACGCCGTCGCCGTTACTCGTTTGCGCGTGACCGCCGGACGACACGTACCAGTTCGTCAACACCTGGCGGGCGAGCGGCCACTCATTCTCGGTGCGCCAGGTGTTGTCGCCCTGAACGAAGATGTCGAGGTGCGGCAGCCTGTCCACGCCGTTGTTCGTGCCGAGCAGGTAGTGGTCGAACCAGCGCAGCTGGAGATCGCGGTAGGCATAGCGCGCGTCGGGTCCGAAATCTCCGGTCACATAATCCACGCCCTTGTGAGCGCCCACGCCCATCACGAGGTGCCAGTTGGGATGGTTTGGCACCTTGAGCAGCGCGTCGGTGTAGTAGGTCGGCCCGCGCGAATCGTCGTGCCATCCGGCCATGGACAGAACCGGCGCCCTCACCTTGTCGATGTAGGTGGTGACCGCGTGCTGACGCCAGTACGCGTCGAGCGTGGAATGCGCGATCCAGCGGTCCCATAGCGGCACATCTCCGCAGCCGAGCCGCTGCGGCAGCGTGGCCAGCGGCAGATGCGTGATGGCTTCTCCGATGTCCAGGTCGGCGGTGTGCGTGTCCATGGTGCGGTTCCGCATCAGGCACGCCCAGTCCACGTTGATCGGCCCGAAGGCCATCGCCGCGTACGGGACGATCATCCACGGATCGGCGGTGGCCGCCGTGGGAGCGATGGCCGCCAGATGCGGCGGATTGCTGACCGCGGCGAACCACACCAGCCGTCCCTCGTCGGAATGGCCGATCATGCCGACCTTGCCGCTGGCGTGCGGCAGCCGCGCCGCCCACTCCACCGCGTCGTAGCCGTCGTTGATATCGGTGGTGTAGTCGCCAAAGTCCGAGACGTCCCCGCTGGACTCCTCGCGCCCGCGCACGCTCTGCGCCACGAAGATGTACCCACGCGACGCCCACCACACGCCGGCCTCGTGGAGAATCCGGTAGTACGGCGTCCGCTGCAGCACCACGCCGAAGGGCCCCGGCCCCACCGGCTGCGCGACGTAGGTGGCCAGCCGCGCGCCATCACGCGTGCGCATGAACACGAGCGGGTCTTCCGTGACCGCGTACCCGGCGTCCGACGCCGGGATCTTCCAGACCTGGTAGTCCTGCTCGACGACGCCCGGCGTGCTGCGGCGCACCAGCCGGAACCGCCGGTCCATCACCTGGCCGCGGACGTACTGGAGTCCGACGAGCGTGTCACCCTGCCAGGCCGCGCGCATAACCACCTGCGCGTCCTGGGTCAGCACCACGTTGTCGCCGTTCAGGGCAACCTGGTTCACGGTCAGCATCGGCTGGCCGGTACGCCGCTTCAGGAAACCGACGTTGCCCGCATCAGTGCCGGCAATGTGCGCGAAACCCATCCGGCGCCAGCCCTCGAAGCCAAACTTGGGCTGCGAGCTGAGCGCAACATACACGTCCCAATCGCCGGCGAGCTCGTGGCCGGGACGTCGGGCGCACCCGGTGAGCAGAGCGCAGGCAAGAGCGGCGACGACGAATGACCTGGGCATGTGACGCTCCCGTTTCGGCATCGAGTTTGGACCGACGGGGGCGGCCAATCAAGACCCCAGAGCGGCGTCAGTCGCTACGAACTGATTGCGACACTCGCCGGCGTCGCACTCATTGCCAGCTGGGTTCCCGCCCGCCGCGCGACGGCCGTCGATCCGATGATCGCGCTCCGGGCCGAGTAACCTGTCGTCGGCAAACATGGTTCACCGAGCGCGTTTCACGGGGCCGACGTCGTTATTGCATCAATACGGGGCTCCGGATCCTCAGCCGGTGGCGTCGATCGAATTGTTGGACATTACGGGTTGATTCCGCGAGAGAGCCTCTCGCTATCATGCTGAAAGCTACGAGAGTCGGCGCCTCGGCGAAAGCGCCCGTTTGGAGACGCTCCTCGAAGAAAGGAATCGAGGTGGGGCGGAGCTGGCGAGACGTGACAGCGTGTCGAGTGCTAACGCCAACGTCTGCAGCGTCGGCGAGGCCAGCGCGAGACGGACCGCGGGCGGCGCATGACCAGCGCGGACGGCGAACGCGTCTGCGCGCACGACGGCAATGCCCTCACGAGCGGCTTCCAATTCGAAGACCTCCGAGCGCCAGCCTTCCGGCAGCGTCACCCATGCGTGGTACGAGCGCGGATCGGTCTGTACGCGTAGGCCGTGCAGCGCGTTCCTCAGCACGCGCTGCCTCTCTGCCGCGTCCTTGCGTTTCGCGACCGCCAGCGCGGACGCGACTCCCTCGGACATCCATCGCGTACACGCCTCGAGGGCCATGCCGCCGGGACCCGCTGCAGCTGCCCGTAGCGCTCGAGCGACGACATCGGCGCGATCCGGCGGCGCCACAATCAAGCCGACGCTCAGGCCAGGCGCAATGCGCTTCGAAAAGCTGTCGATGACGATCGTGCGCTCGGGCGCTTCGAGCGCGAGACGCGTCACGTGAGGGGCCAGAAACGAGTAGATGGCATCCTCGATGGCCCAGATGTCCAGCCTCCGCAGAACCTGCGCGATCTCCCGCTTGCGTTCAGCGGGCATCGTCACACCGATCGGGTTCTGTAAGACCGGCTGGATGTACACGCCGTGAAGCGGACGTCGTGCGCAAGCGGCGACGATGGCACTCGGTACCGTGCCGGCGTCGTCAGTCGTGAGCGGAACGAGCTCGAGCCCCCGCTGGGTGGCGATCGTCTTGAGCACGGGATACGTGAGTGCATCACAACCGATGCGGCCACCCCGCGGCAGCGCCGCCTCGAGAACGGTGGCAATGGCTTGCTTCCCTGTGTTCGCGAAGAGCACCTGTGACGGATCGACCCGCCATCGAGGCTGCGAGAGAAACTCTGCGGCTGCACGGCGCGCTTCTCGTGAACCGGTGACCGGAACCGGCCGCAACGCCTGCTCGAACGCGCCCGAACACTGAAGCAACGGCATGAGCGCCGACGCCAGCACCCGCGCCTGATCGGGCAGCACCGGCACATTGAGCGCGAGATCCACCCACGTTCCGGAGGGCTCAGCGAGCGCCGGCTCGATCCCGCGCGTGGCGCCGCGTACGAATGTGCCCCGTCCCGTCTCGCCGATGAGGAGCCCACGACGAGCCAACTCGCGATAAGCAAGGCTCACCGTTGATGCGGCGACTCCACGCTCGGCGGCAAGCGTGCGCTGTGGCGGGAGGCGATCTCCCGCGCGCCACTCGCCCTTGGCAATGGCCTCAATCAGACTGTCGACGAGTGGCCTGAGGGTTCGCGGGCGCATCGGATTGATATCGGTGCAATTTCATCATTGCACCGATTGATGCCAGTATAACTGAGGTGCGGCTGTTATCAAGCGCACGACCACGAGAAACGCTGATGCCAACAGTGAAGGTGCGCGAGATGTACGTGGCGTTTGACGACGTGCGACCGGAAGGGCGAACGAGTGCTGGAACGTTGCTAGTGGTCCACGGCCATCCGCTCGACCGATCGATGTGGCAGCCGCAGATCGCTCCGGTCGTCGCCGCCGGCTGGCGCGTCCTCGCACCCGACCTGCGAGGGTACGGCGCCACGAGTGTCACGATTGGCAAGGTAAAGCTCGACGTATTCGCCGACGATCTCGCCGCCCTGCTCGACGCTATCGGTGTCGACGCAGCGGTTGTCTGCGGCCTATCAATGGGCGGTCAGATCGCGATGGAGTTCGCGCACCGCCACGCCCGGCACCTGCGGGCGCTGGTGCTCGCGGCGACCTTTCCTCGCATCGATCCGGATGATGTGCGACGGCATCGACTTACTACGGCTGATCGTCTCGAACGCGAGGGTATGGCAGCGTTTGTCGAGGAAGTGTTACCGAAGATGCTCGCGCCGATCACGGTCGACACAATGCCGGCCGTCGTGACGCACGTCCGCCGCATGATGCGCTCGGCGCCGCCGGCGGGCGCTGCCGCGGCTCTTCGTGGCCGGGCCGAGCGTCCGCCCTATGAACCGGTTCTGGCCGAAGTCGCTGCGCCAGCGCTTGTCATCGCTGGCGATACCGACGCCTTCACGACGCGCGCTGATGTTGACTCGATGTGCTCCCTCCTTCGCGATGTGCGCCTCGTTTGGATGAACGGTGTCGGCCACATGCCGAACTTGGAGCGGCCCGATGCGTTCAACGACGCCCTGCTGGCGTTTCTCGCCATGCTGGCATGAACGCGATGACCGCTCGAGTCTCGAGTCTTGCATGACGTTCGATGAGCTCGCCAACGGCTTCCAGTTGTCGGCCGCCTTTGACGCTGTTGGTCAGCTGGAGCTCGCGATTGAATTGAGGCAGTGGAGACTCGCGGCAGGCTCCGGCTGGCTGATTCGTACTGGAAAACGTCGGAGGGAAGAGGCTGTGAAGACTGGCCGAAGGGTCGATCGTTCCCGGATCCACGGTGAGTTGTTGAAGGTGGGATTCTCGGTCTCAAAGCGTACGGTGTCGCAGTGACCTGACGCTCTCCTCATCCTTGACGTCATCCGAAGCGCCAAGCGACGATAACATCGTCGACACCTGCGCGTTGTGCTATCGTGATCTTACCGTCGCCACGCGCGGCGCTTGAAAAGGCTTCTAGCGACCACGCTTCTGCCAAATTGGGAGCACAACAATACGGTCGCGGCCGGGAGGTGCAATCTATGGAACATGGCACTGGGGGCAGCCGGTAG
>JBPYEE010000721.1:0-3274 GCA_051985095.1 Vicinamibacterales bacterium
CGTTTGATGAACCGCTGGGCGTGACGCCGTCGATTTATGAGTGGGGAAACGTGTACAGCGATGGCCTCGCCGATGCCGTCGTGAAGAGTTACAGCTACCGCGTTCACGATCGCGCAGTCGAGTACCTGTCGCCGGAGTACGACCGGACCGCCATCGAGTACCTGCTGCAGACAGCGCGTCATTGGCCGGCCGACATGATCACGCGCGCGTATGCTTCAGTGCTGCGTGTCGTCGACATGCCGTTCAGTCCCGGCGTCCACGCCGATGTCGTCCCCTACGGTGTCGATGGCGTCGCCGCGCAGCGCTTGTTCTGGTGGTACGATGCCGCGACGGGCCTGCTGCATGGGTGCGGACTGATCGCCGTCGCGGCCGCGCTCCTCGTAGTGAGTGCAACGTCGGTGTGGTGGGCCCTGCTCCTGCTGGGCGGTCTGATCTACTTCGCGGGGTATCCGGCGATTCTGTTCCAGGCCCGACACTACTTCCACCTGGAATTCATTCCCTGGCTGGCGCTCGGGTTCGTGGCGCAGCGGGCGATCGACGGCCGGTTGAGCGCCGTGCGGTGGCGGCAGGTGATGGTGTTCGGTGCGATCACCGCGGCGGTCACCGCCGCGCCGCTCGTCGCTGCGAGGGCGTACCAACAGCGGCACGTGCGGAACCTGCTGCGGGCGTACGTCGACGCTGCGCGCGACCCGCTCCCGGTGACGCTGTCGCCCTCCGGCGAGCACACGCTGCTGCGGCTTGCCACGCTGTGGGACGGCCGTGACGTGGGCCGCGCCGTGAACACCCAGTACATCGTCGCACGCTTCTCCCCAGCGGCTTGTCCGGTCGTGAGGCTCCCGGTGACATTTCGTTATGCCATGACCGGCCTCGAGCCCGACCTGTCGATCGATACGACGGTCACCTTTCTCCCTGCCTCTCCGATCGAGATCTTCGTGCCAGCGTACGAGGTCCCCGGTAAGTCGCGGTTCGACGGCATCGAGGTCGGGCGCGGGTTCGAAGGCTGCGTCGAAGGTGTGAGCCGCGTGCGACGTCCTGATGTGCCGCCGATTCTACTGACGCTCACCACGACGCCAGGGTGGGACCAGTTGGCGCTGTACGAACGGCTGACGAACTGGGAGCGGCCGGCTCCGACGTCGAATCCAGCGCTTTATGCGCTGCCTCCGGCTCTGACGCTGCCGGTCGCCACCGTCTATGCCCGGCCAGAAACGCCGAAGTTGCTGTGGAAAACGTCCATGGTGCACGATGCGACGCCGGCGTCATGGGCCATTGCCGGCACTCCGCGGACGCCGATCGGGCCACTTATCGAGTTCGCGGCAGAACGCCGCACGCCTGGCGATCGGTTCGTGGTCGAGGGCGACGTGCGTCGCGGCGGCATCACCTTGGGCCTCGTTCGCAATCATCAGTGGACGATCAACGGCTACGCGACGATCACGCGGCCCGGTCACTTCCTCGCTGTCATGGCGCCGGTGGAGGATGGTGACTACGGCGCGTTGTGCGAGAACGGCCTTCGTGGCTCTTGGGTTCTCGAGTATGCGCCGGCGGCGCTCGCAGGAATGGTGGGGCGGTTCCACGATTTCAACGACGTGCGCATCACGCGCGCGGGATGGGTGCGATAAACGCCGCCATGCTCACCACGACAAAAATCAAGGACATCGACGAGCTGGCTGCCGAGCTCGCGCAGGTTCGAATCGGAAGGCGCGTCGTGCAGTGCCACGGCGTCTTCGACCTGATGCACATCGGGCACATCCGTCATTTTCACGAGGCGCGCAGGGCTGGCGATATTCTCGTCGTCACCGTCACGCCGGATGAATACGTCAACAAAGGGCCCCATCGTCCCGTGTTCACGGCCTCGCTTCGCGCGGAAGCTATCGCGTCGCTCGGCGTCGTCGATTACGTGTCAATCAACAAGTGGCCGACCGCGGTTGAAGGCATTCTGCTGCTGCGCCCTGATGTGTACGCGAAAGGCTCCGAGTACGCCGACGCGTCCGCCGACCACAGCGGTGGCATCGCGCGCGAGCGACACGCGGTCGAGAGCGTGGGCGGCCGTCTCGTGTTCACCGACGAAATCACCTTCAGTTCGTCGACGCTGCTGAACCAGCACATGTCGGTCTTTTCGGAAGACGTCAACCAATATCTCGCCACTTTTCGCGAGAGGTTTTCCGGCAGCGACGTGACCGGACTGTTCAGCCGGGCGCGCGAGCTGCGGGTGCTGGTCGTCGGCGAAGCGATCATCGACGAGTACCAGTACTGCGACACGCTCGGCAAGTCTGGCAAGGAGCCAATCCTCGCCGCGCAATTCGTCCGCGCCGAAAAGTTCATCGGCGGCGCGCTGGCGGTCGCGAATCACGTCGCATCGTCCACGGCACAGGTGCAGTTGCTCACGATGCTTGGATCCGAAGATTCGCATGAGTCGTTCGTACGCCAGCGTCTGCTTCCGAATGTCACGGCCGAGTTTCTCACGATGGACGGTGCGCCGACGCTGGTGAAGCGGCGGTTTATTGAACGGTATCCCTTCCAGAAGCTGTTCGAGGTGTACGTGATGGATGAAGCCGCGCCTGAACAGCGGCTGTCGGCGCTGTGCGACGCGCTCGAGCGGCTCGTGCCGCACGCAGACCTGGTCGTCGTCGCCGACTACGGCCACGGCATGATCGGACCGGCCGCTGTCGAAATCCTGTGCGACAGAGCGCGGTGCCTTGCGGTCAACGTGCAGGTGAATGCCGGCAACCATGGCTTCAACACCATCTCGAAGTACCGGCGCGCCGACTTCATCTCGCTGTCCGAGAAAGAAATCCGGCTCGAGACGCGCGACCCGTCCGGGGATCTGCGCGGGATCATGACACGCGTCTCGACCGAGCTGGGCTGCCCGCGGCTGCTGGTCACGCGCGGCGCGCAGGGATCGCTCTGCTACGGCGGCCCGAAGCACGGGTTTTGCGTCACGCCCGGTTTTGCTCTGGGGACCGTCGATCGATTGGGCGCCGGCGATGCCGTCTTCGCAATCGGATCGATCTGTGCCGCGGTCGGAGCGCCCATCGAGGTCATCGGCTTCGTGGGGAATGCCGCGGGTTCCCAGGCGGTTGGCATTGTGGGCAATCAGCGGTTCATCGAGCGGGCGCCGCTGCTGAAACATATCGAGGCCCTGCTCAAGTGAGCAGCCCTCGCAGCTTCGCGCGGAGCAATCAGGTCGTTGGCCCGGCGACCGAAGCCATCCTTGCGGGTTTCCAGCGGGCGATGCCATCCGCTTTGGCACCGAGGCGGCCCGAGCTCTCGGACGGGT
>JBPYEE010000722.1:0-5615 GCA_051985095.1 Vicinamibacterales bacterium
GGACGTCTTTGAGTCGCGGTTCCCGACCGGCGACCACGATCGGCTGGCAGAGGACGCCTGCGACCATGAGAGGTGCGAAACGAGCAGCCCGATTCATCAGCGAACCAGATCTGGCCAAGATGCGTGCGCGCGCACGAAGGCGACGCCCGCAAACCATCATGGCCGTATCCGATGGAGTTCGCAACGCGCAGTCATTACAGCGGAGCCTGTCTCGCCCCGCCCATCGGGAACATCGCGAACCGGCCGAAGCCCATCCACACGCTCCGGCCTCAGCCGTGGCGCCAACCTGCGTTCGAGGACCCGAGGCCTCGGGGCCGGCGGGCACCGGATTGCGACGTCGCCAGATCACCACATCCGGCGCATGCCGGACCGGCCCGAACGGCCGTCACGGGAAGTCGCTCGGGCCGGGATGACTAACCCCTGGCTGAACCCGGCAGAGCCCGACGGCATAATCGAGGACCGGTTTCTCGCGCTCATCGAACAGTTTGCTCGTGCGATAGGTCAGCCAGGCAAGCGGTTCCTCGTCGGTCAGTTCCCACTTTCGTGAGATCTGGGAGCCGAGGTCGATGGGTGCCCGCAGAGCGTGAGCGACGCCTTCCGCTCGGCCGGTGCCCGGACACGCTGCCCGAGACCGTGAAGTCTCGGCCGTTGCCTGTTTCATCGTGGCGGCTTCTCCGCGTTCTTCGCTGGCGGACTCTGCACCTGCTGACGGATGCGGTCCTTGCTCCGCAGACATCAACGTCCGTCGTTGAAGGTGTGCAAGGACGACCCGGTCCGGCGCCGGCGCCGGACGAGCCATAGCGTGAACGATCGATTGTCGGCCACATTCGGCGCGCGCGGATTGAGGCCAGACGTCGAGATGGTCGTCGCGGACAGCGCAGCGACCTGCACCGGCCATGCGCTCATGCCACCGTTTTTTCACGACCAGTGCGATCGATCAGGCACCCGTCCGGCGCATCGAACAAATGGGATTCGATCCGGAGGCCTGGGATTCGCAACCGAATGCCCCTCAGGACTGGTTTTCCTGCCGAATCGGGCCGTTCGGTGCAGTGGGACGAGCGGTTCGGAGGTGCGACCTGTCGGTGGCACGCACCCCTGCCTCAGTCCCCTCGGATCCGCGGTCGGTGCAAGCGGAAACGGGGCGAACTTGAAATCCATTATCGGCGTCGCTATGGTTATGGCCTTCGTTCGGCGGCGGATTCCTGGGTCGGTGGCGTTTAGCGGCGATCGCTCCCTATTGGGTCTCGAGGATCCGTGTCATGGCTACCACGATTGCACCAGTCCGGCTGTCCACCCGTCGATTCGGTCAGACCACGCGTCGCGACGCGTGGTGGATCCAACCTGTCGTCGTCGTCGTCGGCTTGTCGATCTTCCTGGTCTACTCGACATGGGCGGCGATCCAAGGCGATCACTACACATTCGGGCCGTACCTGTCGCCCTTCTACTCGCCCGAAATTCTCGGCCGATCGCCGCACAGCTGGTTTGGTCCGCCGCCGGCCAGCTGGCCCTCATGGCTCCCCTTTTCGCCCGCGCTGCTGATCCTGCCGATCCCGGGTCTGTTCCGGCTGACCTGCTATTACTACCGCGGGGCGTACTACAAAGCATTCTGGGCTGATCCGCCGTCGTGCACCGTCGGCGAGCCGCGAGCCAGCTACCTCGGCGAGAACTCGTTCCCACTCGTTCTGCAGAACGTGCACCGCTATGCGCTGTTTCTGTCGCTCGGCGTCTTGGTCATCCTGTACGCCGACGTCTGGAAGGCGCTCTGGTTCACCAACCCGGCGAGCGGACGCGTTTCGTTCGGCATCGGCGTCGGCACCATCGTCCTGGCGAGTAACTGCGTCCTCCTCAGCGCGTATCTGCTCGGCTGTCATTCGCTGCGTCATGTTGTGGGCGGCTGCGTCGATCAGTTTTCACGCGCACCGCTGGGACTTCGCGCGTACTCCTGCGTGAGTTGTCTCAACCGGAAGCACATGGTGTGGGCCTGGTGCAGCCTCTTTACAGTGGGCTTCAGTGACCTGTACGTCCGACTCTGCTCGATGGGCGTGTGGTCGGACTTCAGGATTCTCTGATGCCCGATTACCAGACTCACGAACACGACGTGCTCGTCGTCGGCGCCGGCGGCGCTGGCCTGAGGGCGGCCATCGAAGCGTCGGCCAACGGCGTCTCGGTTTGCCTGGTGTGCAAGTCGCTGCTGGGAAAAGCGCATACCGTGATGGCTGAGGGGGGCATCGCGGCCGCGCTCGCGAATGTCGACGACCGTGACAGCTGGAAGGTCCACTTCGCCGACACGATGCGAGGCGGCCAGTACGTCAACAACTGGCGCATGGCGGAGCTGCACGCGAAGGAGGCGCCCGACCGCGTGCGCGAGCTTGAGAGTTGGGGGGCGGTGTTCGATCGCACCCAGGACGGCCGCATCTTGCAGCGGAACTTCGGCGGCCACCGGTACCCGCGGCTCGCGCACGTCGGTGATCGGACCGGCCTCGAGATGATCCGGACCCTCCAGGATCACGGCGTCCATCAGGGCATCGATGTGCACATGGAGTGCACGATCCTTCGCCTGTTGAAAGATGGCGAGCGGGTGGTCGGGGCGTTCGGGTACGAGCGCGAGCGGGGCCGCTTCAAGGTCTTCCGCGCGAAGGCGATCGTGCTGGCCACGGGCGGGATCGGCCGCGCGTACAAAATCACCAGTAACAGCTGGGAGTACACCGGCGATGGCCACGCGCTCGCGTACGATGCGGGGGCCGACCTGATGGACATGGAGTTTGTGCAGTTCCATCCGACCGGCATGGTGTGGCCGCCGAGCGTGCGCGGCATTCTGGTCACCGAAGGCGTGCGGGGCGAGGGCGGCGTCCTTATGAACAGCGAAGGCCGCCGCTTCATGTTCGACGACATTCCTGAGAACTACCGCAGCCAGACCGCGGACAACCCGGAGGAGGGGTGGCGCTACACGCAGGGTGACAAGTCGGCGCGGCGGCCACCGGAGCTCCTGACACGCGACCATGTCAGCCGCTGCATCGTGCGCGAGGTGAAGGCGGGGCGCGGCAGTCCACACGGCGGCGTGTTCCTGGACATCAGCTGGATCAAAACACGCCTGTCAAACGGCGCTGACCACATCAAGAAGAAGCTCCCCAGCATGTATCACCAGTTCAAGCAGCTGGCCGATCTCGACATCACGGAGGCGCCGATGGAGGTGGGGCCGACGACGCACTACGTCATGGGCGGCGTCCGCGTCGACAGCGACACGCAGATGTCGACCGTGCCGGGCCTGTTCGCGGCCGGCGAATGTGCAGCCGGCATCAACGGCGCCAACCGGCTCGGCGGCAACTCGCTCTCGGACCTCCTCGTGTTTGGCAAGCGCGCCGGCGAGTTCGCCGCGAGCTACGCCAGGGATCAGCGTGCCGGCCGGGTGAATCTCCAAGAGGTGAACGACGCCGCGCGCGCCTCGCTCGAACCGTTCGAACGCACGGGGAATGGCGAGGGTCCGTACCAGGTGCAATACGCGCTGCAGGAAATGATGCAAGACCTGGTCGGCATCGTGCGCACAGAAAAGGAAATGCAGAGCGCCCTCGACAGGCTGCAGGAGCTACGCGCGCGGGCCGCGTGCGTCGGCGTCGGCGGCCATCGCGAGTACAACCCCGGGTGGCATGCGGCCCTCGATCTCCACAATCTGTTGACGGTCTCTGAAGCGGTCACACGGTGCGCCATCGAGCGGAAGGAGAGCCGGGGCGGACACTTCCGCGACGACTACCCTGAGAAAGACACGGCGTACAGCACCTTCAACCTGATCGCGCGCAAGAGTCGCGACGGTCAGATGGAAGTGACGCGCGCGCCGATTCCCGGGATGCCGGACGAGCTCAAGCAGATCATCGAGCAAATGAAGTGATGGAAGCCGGAACACGAGGAGGCGGCTGATGGCCGGGACCGCAACGTTTCGCATCTGGCGCGGCGACGCTCAAGCGGGCGAGTTTCGCGATTACACGACCGCCGTATCCGAAGGGATGGTGGTCCTCGATGCCGTGCATCAGATTCAGGCGCAGCAGGCCGGAGACCTGGCGGTCCGCTGGAACTGCAAGGCCGGGAAGTGCGGCTCGTGTTCGGCCGAGGTGAACGGCAATCCGCGGCTCATGTGCATGACGCGGCTCGCCCAGCTCGATCTCTCGACCCCGGTCACGATCGAGCCGATGCGCGCATTCCCGTCAATTCGCGACCTCGTGACCGACGTGTCGTGGAATTTTCAGGCCAAGAAGCGCATCAAGAAGTTCCGGCCGCGGCCGGCCGACGCGCCCGACGGCACCTGGCGAATGGCTCAAGTCGATGCGGAGCGTGTGCAGGAGTTCCGCAAGTGCATCGAGTGCTTCCTCTGTCAGGACGTGTGCCACGTGCTGCGTGAGCACCGGATGTTCAACCAATTCGTCGGACCGCGGCACGTGGTGTATGCGGCGGCGCTCGAGATGAACCCGCTCGACGAGGAGCGCCGCGCGCGCGATCTGAGATCCGACCACGGTATCGGCTACTGCAACATCACGAAATGCTGTACGAAAGTGTGCCCGGAAAGCATCGCCATCACAGACAACGCGATCATCCCGCTCAAGGAACGCGTCATCGATCAGTTGTACGACCCGATCGCGAAGGTGTTTCGGGTGCTGCGCGGAGGTCACCATGTTTGATCTGAAGACCCTGTCGCCGGAGGCCATACCCCGAGCGCTCGCCAAGGCCGAGCGCTACCGACTGCTGAACGAACCGGGCGAGGCCGAGAGCATTTGCCTCGACGCGCTCGCCGCCGACCCCGACAACCAGGACGCCATCGCGACGCTGCTCCTGGCCCTCACCGATCAGTTCGTCGGCGATTCCAGCCGCGTTCCGGACGCGTGGAACACGGTCCGCCGGCTGCGCGATGATTACGAGCGCGCGTACTACACGGGAATCATTCACGAACGACGCGCGAAGGCGGTCATCGCTCACGGAACCCCGCGCGGCGGCTCCCGGGCGTACGAATGGCTTCGCGAGGCAATGGAGCACTACGAGCGCGCAGAGGCGATTCGCCCGCCGAACAACGATGATGCGCTCCTGCGGTGGAATGCCTGTGCTCGACTGATCATGCAGGATCGACGGCTCGTACCAGCCCGGGAGGAGCCGAGCGAACCGCTCCTATCGGAATAGCCGGGGCCGCCCGAATCGACCGGCCGAAGATGCTCTGGCGCCCGACCGACGCGCAGTTGGTGTGGCGCATGATGAGGACTCAGGCGGCTCGTGACGGTTGCGTCCGGCGGTCTTCAAGATTGATAAGGTGGGACGGCCCTTCGTCCCACCCTTATTCCACCCACACGGTTAGAAGGTCAGGCTCAACAGAAACTGAACGAGATCTCCCTTCTCCCCCGAGCTGAGGCCAAGGTCGAAGCAGGCATCGTAGTGGTCCACGACGGCGTTCAAGGTCGCAAAGCGGCCGTCATGGAAGAAGCCGCCTTTGGTGTGCGTGAAGATCGCCCCGATGGGCGGCGTGCGATACCTGCCGTCGGGTGCGCGATCGGCCTGAAACGAATCGACGCATACGTCGGCCGGCAGGTGCATATTCCACCCAGGTTCCGTCAAGAGCGGCTCAACGTGGCAGTTGTTAC
>JBPYEE010000723.1:0-15848 GCA_051985095.1 Vicinamibacterales bacterium
GTCCAGCTCATGTTGTTCAAGACGCACAGCGAATTCGAACAACAGAACGTCGCGCCGGGGGACGCCTCGTCGGAAGGCGTGGCGGCGTTTGCCGAGCCGACGCGCGACCGGATGCTGCTGCCGATCGACGAGCCGCCGGATCAGCTGTACGGCCTCATCACGCATGAGCTCACCCACATTTTCCAGTTCGACATCATCCCGCAGTCACTCATCCGGCGGAACTATCCGCTGTGGGTCGGCGAAGGCGAAGCGGACTACGAACGGGGCATCTGGAGCCCGATGGATTTGATGACCATCCGCGACGCCGCGGTGTCCGACACCGTGCCGAAGATGACGCAGATGGAGGGCTACGGCACCACGACGAATCCGCGTCTGGTCTACAACCTCGGTCACGCCGTCTTCGAGTTCATGGAAGCGAAGTGGGGCAAGGAAGGCATCCGCCAGTACATGTTCGCGCTGCGCAAGAGCGTGATCGGCGGTGGCGAGGACGCCTACGAAGAGGCGTTCAAGATGAAGAAGGACGAGTTCGATCAGGCCTTCGAGCGCTACCTGAAGGATCGGTTCAAGCCGTTCCGCGACAAGGAACGGCCGGTCGACTACGGGCGCGATCTGTCGCCGAACCGCGAGAAAACGGTGTTCACCGACGCGTGGGCGATCTCCGCGTCGCCGTCCGGCGATCTGATGGCGGTCGTCACGGTCAACCGCAAGGATCGCGAGATCGATATCGTGTTGAGCTCGACCAAGGACGGATCCATCGTCCGCAACCTGACGAAGGGCTTCGACAAGGACATGGGGTTCGACCACATCGTCTTCATGGGCGAACGCGTCGAGTTCCCGTGGATGTCGTGGTCGCCGAAGGGCGACCGGCTCGCCTATTTCGTGCGAACCGAAAAGGAGCGGACGCTGATCATCCAGAACGTCCTGACGCGCGAGATCGAAGAGCGGATTCCGATGAAGACCGTCGACGAGCCGGAAAGCCCGAATTTTTCGCCCGACGGCAAGACGATCGTGTTCGATGCGCTGCGGGGTGGCGTGGGCGACATCTTCTCGATCGATCTGGAGACCAAGGCGATCACCAACCTGACCGACGACAAGTTCGCCGATGCCGGACCGGTCTTTTCGCCGGACGGGACATACATCATCTACAACGTGCGCGTCAGCGGGAACAACAAGCTGTGGCGCCTCGATCTCGACACGAAGAAGAAAACGCAGCTCACCTTCGGCACGCAGGACGAAACGGCGGTGCAGTTCGTCGACGACCATACGATCGTGTTCGCCTCGACGGCGACCGATCCGGCCACCCCGCTCGAGCCGGATGTGGCGCGCAACGGCAACATCTACAACATCTGGACGCTGGATCTGAAGACATCCGAACTGCGCCAGTACACCGACGCGCTCGGCGGCAACTGGATGCCGGTCGTGCTGAACGAGGGGAAATCGGCGAACCAGATCGCGTTCATCAGCTACTACAAGGGCGAGTACAGCATCCGCACGCTGGAGCGCAAGGAGCCGCTGCACACCGCGGCGAGTTCCGACTTCGGCGCGCCGACCGACGTCATCGATTTCCAGGCGCCGCTGCAGCACACGCTCGTCAAGGAAAACATCCGGAAGAAGGGCACGTTTGAAAAGATGTTCCTCGAGGGGCGTCCCCCGCTGAACCTGGGCGTGACGAGCAACGGAGACATCTTCGGCGGCACGCAGATCAGCTTCGGCGACGTCACCGGCGATCAGCAAATCAACCTGTTCGCCTCGTCGATCTCGCAGTACCGCACGATCTCGGTGGCCTACGTCAACCTGTCGAGCCGGTTCCAGTGGGCGTTGCAGGGATACGACCAGACGGTGTTCTTCTACGGGCAGCTCGGCGGCGTCTTTTTCGATCCGACCTATGCGCCGTTTGTCAGCCGCGATCTCGCGGTCGCCACGCGGACGATCCGCGGCGGCAGCGCCATCGGCATCTATCCGCTCGATCGGTACCGGCGCCTCGAACTTTCGGGCGGCATGATGCAGCTCGAGGAGCAGTACAACGATCCGACGCTGCAGGCCCAGGCCGAAGCCTACCAGTCGTCGGTCTACGGTCAGCCGGTCTTCCGCAACGGCACGCTGATGCCGCTCGGTGCCGCGTTCGTCCAGGAGACGACGATCTTCCGCGAGTTCGGTCCGCTCGCCGGCAATACGGTCCGGCTCGCGTACGATGCCTCGCCCAAGGTCGCGGGGCTGCTGTCGCGGCAGACGGTCGACGTCGACGCGCGCCACTATCTGCGGATCGGCGGGTCGGGCCTGCTGGCAACCCGGATCCGCGGCTTCAAGAGCTGGGGCGACTTCCCCGATTTCCTCTATTTCGGCGGCAACTCGGAGCTGCGCGGCTACGACTACCTGCAGTTTGCGGGACAGAATCTGGTGTTCGCCGACGCCGAGCTCCGCTTTCCGCTGATTGAGGCGGCGCTCACGCCGATCGGCGTCATCGGCGGCATCCGCGGCGTGTTCTTCGGCGGCATCGGCGGTGCCTGGTTCAACAAGCAGCCGTCGGCGGATCCGTGCACCGCCAGCGGGTACAAGTTCGCGACCAGCGCGACGGAGGTCTGCACACCGCTGGTGAGCTACAAGACGGACCTGCAGGGGAACCTGTTGACCGATGTGAACAACAACCCCATCCCGGTCTACGGGGCGCCGCGCACCATCAGCGGCTTCCGGCTGCAGGACGGCCGCGCGTCGTACGGCCTGGGTCTGGAAACCTTCGCCCTCGGATTTCCGATCCATTTCGACTGGGCGTGGCGCACGACGTTCAACAAGGACTGGGAAGACGTGGTCTATGCGCTGAACGGCGGCAGCTCGGCGTTCCGCAAGCCACGCTTCGCGGTCTGGGTTGGCTACGACTTCTGACCCGCGCCGCGGGAAGCGCGCCTCTGACTCGGAAACCGAGATGGTTCAGGTGGTGCTGCCGAACGATGCGAATCCGCTCGGATTCATCCTCGGCGGCACCGTCATGCATCTCATCGACATCGCGGGTGCGATCGCCTGCCATCGCCACACGCGCACCCTGCTGGTGACGGCGGCCGTCGATGGCCTCGAGTTTCTGCATCCGATCAAGGTCGGCGACCTGATCATCCTCAAGGCGCGCGTCACGTGCACCTTCAACACCTCGCTCGAAGTTCGCGTGGATGTCTACTCGGAGGAGACGCTGACCGGAATCCGGCAGCAAACCAGTCGGGCGTTCCTGACGTTTGTCGCAATCGATCGCAGCGGCGCGCGCGTGAGCGTGCCGCCGCTGCTCGTCGAAACCGAGGACGAACGGCGGGAGTGCGAGGCCGCGTCCGCCCGGCGCGCCGAGCGCCTGCGGCTCAGGACACGTTCTTGAGGCGCAGGAGCGACCGTTCGAGGTCGATGCCGACGCGGTACTTGCTCAGGAATTTGTGCCCCACGATGCCGCCCAGCTGAAACCCGAGCAGAGCGCTCGGCGCATCCAGATTCAGCACGACCACCGGAAAGTTGCGATAGTGAATGGCATCGAACGCGAGGTCGATGCCGGGCATGAGAAACGCGTCTTCATCCCAGCCGGAGGTGCCATAGACCCGCAACGCAATCTTCCGGCCGGTTTGGGGCCTCTCGAGCGCCGTCGCGGTCGCCTGGCTGATGGAGATCACTTCCCCGCCCGTGTCGATCACGAAGTTGGCCTGGTGCGCATCCACGGTGCCGCGCACCGTCGCGAGGCGATACAACCGCATCGGCAGCTCGAAATCCGACGGCTCGGCCGGCAGCCGCTTTCCGAATGTCAGCTTGTGCGCCTTGTAATCGATGATCATCGAGTAGCCCAGCGCGAGCGGCGACAGGCTCTCGGTTTCCTTGACGGGAATGTCGCGCAGCGGCGGATTCTTGATGAGGACCGGCACGTTGCGCAGCTTGAGTGATCCGAGCTCCAGCGAGTCGAGGCGGGCGAGCTGCAGGCCGCGGAGGCCGACACGTCCAACTCCCGCACTGAGCGTGTAGGTGACCGGCGTGACGCCGAGCTTCTGGGCCGTCATGCGGGTGATGACGGTGTTCTCCGACCCGGTGTCGACGACGAAGTCCTGCGCCGAGGCCTCGTTGATCTTGGCGCGGACGACGACTTTTTCATTCACCAGGCGGAAATCAAGGGTGTAGATGCGGTCCTCGGTGCCGGGATCGCATTCAAAGGGCACCCGCTGGCCGAACGAGCGCAGGAACCGGATCTCGGCGCGCGACCAGTCCGCCTTCTCGCTGTGATCCTTGTTCGGCAGGAGGTTCACGTAGTTGGAATAGGCGGCCGCCGCCTCCTCGTATTTGTGCTCGCGTTCAAAAATCGTCCCGACCGTGTGGTGGACTTCGAGATCCCGCGGGGCAAGCCGCAGCGCCGCCTGCGCCTCGTTCATCCCCTCGTCGAGCTGGCTGCGCGCCGTCAACGCCTTCGCCATGCCGTGATGGCCGCGCGCCGACTGCGGTTCGGACTTCAGGACGGCCCGATACTGGGCTTCTGCTTCCTCGAAGAGGCCCGCCGACCACAGGGCGTCGCCGTAGAGCGCCATGGAATCGGGGCTCCCGGGGTCGGCTTGGTGCAGTTTCTCGGCTTCTTTGCGGGCGAGGTCGAATTCCGCGATGCGGAGGGCGGACGCGATGACGCCGACGCGCGGGCGCTTGGTCTCGTCGGGGGCAGCAGATTTCAGGGCATTCCGGTATGCATCGAGAGAATCCCCATAGCGACCTTCCGCATACAGCAGGTCGCCGAGGCGTAACTGGATCTCCGAGGCTTGCGACGGAACGTCGGCCCGAATGACGAGGGACGCCGCCGCCACGATGCCTGCCGCCACGGCTACACGGAAAGGCCTCTGCATGTCCCCTCCAGAAACGGACGGAGTCCGGACCAGCGCTTACAAAACTCGGGCCGGGGGTCGCGAGACGCGGTAAGGATAATTTAGGCCGAGCGGTGTTTCAAGAATCGAAAATCAGTGCGTGTACTGTTCGATGGGCACCCCGTCGTACATCTCGTCGACGCGCATGATCTGGGTTTCCCGGCTGTAGCTGCCGAGTTCGTAATCCTCGCTCATGATGAGTGCCTTGATCGGCTTGGTGGGGCAGACTTCCGAGCAGAGGCCGCAAAAACTGCAGCGGGAGAGATTGAAGTCAAAATAATCGAGCACTTTGATCTTCGTTCCCGGCTCCCGGTGGCCTCCGAGGGCAATCAGGTCATCGGGGCATGCCTTCGCGCATTGATCGCAGACGATGCAGGTCTGCGCGCCGGTGCCCGGCTCGGTCTGGAGGCGCAGGACGCCTCGGAAGCGGGGCGAGGTCGGGCGCCGCTCGGCGGGATACTGGAACGTAAAAGCCGGCTGAGGTGTGTATTTCAACGTCACCCACAGCCCCTTGAGCAGGTCGACCAGGAAGATCGATTTCAGAAATTTGAGCATCACGCCCGTTCACCAATGATGACCGGTTCCTTCTGCCCGAGCGGAATGACCCGATCTCTTCGCAGCACGGTGCCTTCCTTGCGAATCTTATCCTGGAGCCGCATCAGGCCGTAGAGCAGCGCTTCGGGGCGCGGCGGACAGCCGGACACGTAGACATCAACCGGCACGACCTTGTCGACCCCCTGCAGCACACTGTAGGTCGGGAAGGGACCGCCGGCGTTCGAGCAGCTCCCCATGGAGATGACCCATTTGGGCTCCGGCATCTGATCGTACAGCCGTCGGAGGACCGGCGCCATTTTCTTGGTGACGGTCCCCGCCACGATCATGAGGTCGGACTGGCGGGGCGACGCCCGGAACACTTCGGCGCCAAACCGGGCGATGTCGTAGCGTGACGCCGACGCCGCCATCATCTCGATCGCGCAGCAGGCGAGGCCGAACCCCATCGGCCAGATCGACGACTCGCGCGCCCAGTTCAGGACGCGATCGATGTTCGTGGTGATGAAGTTGTCTTCGAACCGATGATCAATGAGACCCATGATAGTAACCCGCGTTCGTTCGGATGAAGTTCGCCCACTGGTTCGGGGTTTCGTCAAGCGCGTAGATCGCGTCGACCGGACACGCCGGAACGCACGCGCCGCAATCAATGCACTCGTCTGGATGAATATAAAGCATCTCGGCCGTTTGGAAACCCTCCTCATCCTTTCGAGGGTGGATACAGTCCACCGGGCAGACGTCCACGCACGCGGTATCCTTGGTGCCGATACATGGCTCGCAAATGATATACGCCATTGCGTTTATTGTACTGCACGGGTGTGATCCCGCCCTGACGGCGCTCTTCACCCCGATTCGTCCCGTTCTGGGCCATTACGAGGTGTGCGCCTTCAGCGATCCGATCTCATCGCTGGCGGGGCCGGGGTGGCTCGTCGAGCGTCTCGACCCCCTTGACGCGTTCGGCGCTGCCGGTTCCTACGATCGGGCGAGGCTGGCGCGGCTCTACGGCAGCGAGCGGCCGCTCGTCGCGCGCGGATGGCAGCAGCGCGGCACCGAGTTTACATCGACGACACTCATCTCGCCGTATCCGGACGCGGCGTTGTCACACCTCGAACCGGGCACGCTGGCGATCCGCTGGATACGCTGATCGACCGCTTCTATAATTTGAGCCATACGCATGAGAGGCTGGAGCTTGGCCACACGGCTCACGTGGTTGTTCGTGGTCTGCGCGGCGACAGCCCGCGCGCAGACGCCGTCGGAACCGGTCGCGATAGGGCGGGTCGCGATCGGCGGCGATGTGTCGGCGACCATGAACACCGGCGACCCCGGCTTCTTCAACTACACCGACTACGATCACTCGGCTCTCCGGTTGCTGCGCATCGACCTCAGCGCCTCGGTCAACGCCGGCGGGCACGTGACGCTGCTCGGAGAGGTGCGGGTCGAGAATTTCGACACGTTTGAACCGTACGCGGCGTACGTCCGCATCCGGCCGTGGATGTCGCGCAACTTCGACATCCAGGTGGGCCGCGTGCCGCCGACCTTCGGCGCGTTCGCGCGGCGGACGTATCCGGAGGACAACCCCCTCATCGGCTACCCGCTCGCATACCAGTACCTGACCTCGCTCCGCCCCGATTCCCTGCCGGCCAGCGCGGACGATCTGGTCCGTCGCAAGGGGCTCGGCTGGCGGGATCACTTCGCCGTCGGCAATCAGACCCCGGACACGGGCGTCCCGCTCGTCTCCGCATTTCGATGGGACACCGGCGTCCAGGTGCACGCCGCCTCGCACGACCACCTGCTCGCCGCGACCGCGTCGGTGACCACGGGGACTCCCGCCAATCCGCTGTTCATCGCCGACAACGGCGGGGGCACGATCGAAGGCCGCCTGGAGGTGCATCCGGTGATCGGGCTGGTGCTGGGTGCGTCGGCGGCGCGCGGGCCCTTTGTGTCATCGACTGCCGCACGCGCGGCTGTCGGGGATGGCCACGACGGTGAATTCACCCAGACGGCGTGGGGATGGGACGTCGAGTATTCGCGCAACCACTACCTGGTGCGGCTCGAATCGATCATCAGCGACTGGCGGCTGCCGATCGTCCGGCAACCGGAGCTGACCCTGCCGCTGCGCGCCGCATCGACATCAGTCGAGGGACGCTACAAGATCGCGCCGGGGCTGTACGCCGCGCTGCGGGTCGATCATCTCGGATTCAGCGACGTCACGACGAGTTCCGGGCTGCAGTCCTGGGATGCGCCGGTGACGCGGGCGGAGATAGGGACCGGCATCTCGATCCAGCGGAACCTGCTCCTGAAGCTCGCGTATCAATACAACAGACGGTACGGCGGTCCGCTCGAACGGCTCGCCCCGCAGACGGCCGCGCAGCTGGTGTTCTGGTTCTGACCCATGAGCCCGCCACACGCGCGCTCACCCCGTCGGGCCCAGGCACGACCGACCCGGGTCATCGGCCTCATTGGTGTGGCGCTTGCGGCGCTGACGTCCACGCGGTTGCCGGCCGCGCGGCCGGGGATCGCCCCGGCCGTCCGCAACGGTTCGATTCGCGGCCGCGTCGAACTGCGGCACCCGCCCGCCCTCGTCGAGCGCCGGCCGAACGTGGCTGAACTCGGGAGCGGCACGACGCCCGAGGTGCCGAACCTGTTGCAGTCGGTCGTGTATCTGGAGTCGGCGCCGCGCAGCGCCTTCGAGCCGGACGACGAGGAGCACGCACTGATGGACCAGCGGAATGAGACGTTTGTCCCGCACGTGCTGGCCATCACGACCGGGACGACCGTCGATTTTCCGAACTCGGACAAGTTCTACCACAACGTGTTTTCGCTCTCGAAGCCGCGCCGCTTCGATCTCGGGCGCTACCCGACCGGCGAATCGAAGCACGTCACGTTCGATCGGCCCGGCATCGTCCGCGTCTTCTGCGAGATTCATTCGCATATGAACGCGTACATCCTGGTCTTCAACCACCGGTACTTTTCGATCAGCGACGATGACGGCCGGTACCACATCGACAACGTTCCGCCCGGCAATTACAGCGTGGTGGCCTGGCATGAGGGCACGTCGGCCGACGCGAAGGCGGTGACGGTGCCCGACGGCGGCGCCGCCGAGCTCGACTTTTCGATCAAATGAAACTGCTGTCGTCGCTCCGCAGCCGCATCTTTCTCGCCAGCGCCCTGCTGGCGGTGCTCTGCATCACCGTCGCTCTCTACCTCGTCAACGTGCGCGTGACGAGCGAAGCCGAACGAACGATCGAACGCGAGTTCGTCGTCACCGGGGCGCAGCTCGATTCGCTCCGCGCCGAGCGCTCCCAGAATTTCGCGCTGATTGCGCGGCTCTTCGCCGACATCCCGATGCTGAAGGCGGCGATGGCGACCAACGATCCGCTGACGGTGGAGGGCGTCGCGGGCCGCTACCAATCGCAGTTCCACGCGAACCTGCTCCTGGTCACCAACCCGCGCGGCGACCTCCTGTACTCTGCCGGCGCGCCGGCGCCCGTCGCCCGGATCGCGATTGCCCACCCCTCGATTCGCCAGGCGCTCGGCGGCCGCGAGGCCGTCAGCCTGCTGCCGCAGCCCAACGGCATCCTCCAGATCGTCACCGTCCCCGTCGTCCAGCTGCCGCAGCAGGAGATCCTCGGCACGCTCAGCGCCGGATTCCTCCTGGACGATGCGCTGGCGGCGCAGCTGAAGAAGATCACCGGCAGCGATCTGGCGTTCGGGATGGAGGGCGAGATCCGGGCGTCAACGCTGCCGCGCGAGGCGGACCGAACGCTGGCGCACCTGCCGACGACGGGCATCTCGCGTCTGGTGTTGGGCGGCGATGAGTACGAGGCGCTGTCGCGGCCGCTCATCCCCGGCGAGACCGACGGCGCGTCCGGTCCGGTCGCGTTGCTTCTCCGCTCGCGGACCGAGCAGCTGCGATCGCTGCAGGCGATTCACACCGGCTTTGCCGTCACCGGTGTCGTGGCCGTGCTGCTGGCGATGGGGCTCAGCTTCGCCGTCGCCCGCACCATCGCACGGCCGCTGGCCGATATCACCGATGTCATGCGCGAGGTGTCGGCGACCGGCGATCTCACGCGCAAGATCGCGCTGCGCCGCGCGAGCGGCTGGGAGGACGAGGACGCCCGGCTGCTGGCGACGACCTTCAATACGCTGACCGACTCGATCGCCCGGTTCCAGCGCGAGATGTCGCAGAGAGAGCGGCTCACCTCGCTCGGCCGGCTCTCGACGGTCATCGCCCACGAGGTCCGCAATCCGCTGATGATCATCAAGGCCTCGCTGCACGCCCTGCGTCAGCCGGATGTCACGCCGCAGGCGCGCAGCGAGGCGATCGTCGATATTGACGAGGAAGTCGGCCGCCTGAACCGCATCGTCCACGAAGTGCTCGACTTCGCGCGGCCGATCCGCTTCGCCCTCTCGCCGGTCGACATCAACGCGCTCTGCCGCGAATCGGCGTCGGCCGCCATGGCGGCCGGCGACGGACCGTCCATCGAGGTCCATGCCGCCGACGGCATCCAGCCGGTGACGGCCGATCACGAACGCCTGCGGATGGCGCTCGTGAACATGCTCGTCAACGCGCGGCACGCCGTCAACGGCCCGATCGCCCCGGTGACGCTGTCGACCGGGATCGAGGCCGATTCCGTGCGGATCACGATCGAAGATCGCGGCATCGGCATCGGCGCCACCGATCTCGCGCACGTGTTCGATCCCTATTTCACGACCAAGCGCGGCGGCACCGGCCTCGGATTGCCGATCGCGAAGAACATCGTCGAAGGCCTCGGCGGCACGATTGCGGTGTCGAGCGTCCCCGGACACGGCACGCAAATCCGCATCGCGCTGCCGCTCACGCAGGCGGCCGGGAGGCCGGACGAGTGAGCCCGTCGCGCGGATCCATTCTGCTGGTCGACGACGAGGAGAAGATCCTCAAAACCCTGGGGCGCGCGCTCCGCGATGCCGACCATGAAGTGGTCGAGACGACCAGCCCGCGCCACGCGCAGCGGCTTCTGACCGAACGGGCGTTTGACGTGCTGATTGTCGATAACGTCATGCCCGACGTCACGGGCCTGGACCTGATTCGCGAGCTCGTCGCGGGGACGACCGAGCAGGAGCGGCCGCAGATCCTGATGATGACGGCGCATGCGACGATCGAGAGCGCGCTCGAAGCGATGAAGCTCGGCGCGCTCGATTACCTGCAGAAGCCGTTTGAAATCGACGAGCTGCTCGTCGTGGTCCGCCGCGCGCTCGACCATCACCGGCTGCGCACCGAGTATCGGTACCTGGTCAGCGAGCGCGACGAGCAATTCGATCATTACGGGATCATCGGCCGCAGCCGGCCGATGCTGGAGGTGATCCGCCGCGCCGAGATAGTCGCCACGACGAAGAGCACCGTGCTCATCAGCGGCGAAACGGGCACTGGCAAGGAGCTGGTGGCGCGGGCCATCCACGATCGCAGTGCGCAGCGCGACATGCCGCTCATCAAGGTCAACTGCGCGGCGATTCCGGAGACGCTGCTCGAATCGGAGCTGTTTGGCCACGTCCGCGGCGCGTTCACCGGCGCGACGACCAGCAAGAAAGGGAAGTTCGCGCTCGCCGACGGCGGTTCGATCTTTCTCGACGAAATCGGCACGATGAATCCGACCCTGCAGGCCAAGCTGCTGCGCGTGCTGCAGGAGCGCGAAATCGAGCCGCTCGGATCCGAGCGGATCGAGAAGATCGATCTGCGCGTCATCGCGGCGACCAATCGCAATCTCCGCCAGATGGTCGCCGACGGCAAGTTCCAGGAGGACCTGTTCTACCGCCTGAACGTGATCCCGATTGAGATTCCGCCGCTGCGCGAGCGGCGGGAGGACATCCCGGCGCTCGTCGAGCACTTCGTCCGCAAGCACGCCCAGCGCACCGGCCGTCGCATCGACAAGATCGATGACGGCGTGCTGGCGGGCATGCAGCAGTACGACTGGCCAGGCAACGTGCGCGAGCTCGAGAACGCCATCGAACGGGCCGTGGTCCTCTCGGACGGGCCGCTCATCACCGCGAAAGCGGTCTCCGTCCTCGGTGCGCCCACGCCGCAGACCAGCGGACTGCCGTCACTCAAGCTGCGGCAGAACATCGAGTGGGTGGAGCGTGAGACGATTCGGCGCGCGCTCGACAACGCGGGTGGCGTCAAGAAAGACGCGGCCGAGCTGATGGGCATCAGCCAGCGGGCCCTGTCCTATTACCTCGCCAAATACCGGCTCGACTCGTGATGTCACGTTTGCGGCGGACCGCGGTCTAATACAATCCGGAGGCGCATGCGCAGGATCACGCTGATCGGTCTGGCATTCATCGCTGCGGCGGTGATGGCGGCGGCCGCCGCGTGCGGTTCATCGGGCGATCCGGCGACCGCCCCCTCGCCCGGCGGGGGGCCCCCTCCTTCGACGCCGACGATTACGATTGCCAACAACGCCGTCAGCCCGCAGAACATTACCGTGCCGGTCGGGTCGCAGGTGACGTTCGTGAACAACGACTCGCGCGATCACGAGATCGCGTCGGACCCGCATCCGGAACACACGGACTGTCCCGAGCTCAATCAGGTCGGCTACCTGACGCCCGGGCAGAGCCGGCAATCAGGCAATCTGGTGATCGCCCGGACGTGCGGCTACCACGATCACATCAACTTCGAGATCAAGTCGCTGCAGGGCACGATCACGATCCAGTGAGAGTCAGCTGCCGGTCCGCTCGGCCTTGAAGGCACCCTCGCCGCGGTCCCCCAGCTGCACCTTGCCGGTGATCGTGTCGCCGTCGATCTTGCCGGTGACGGCGATTGGCAGGGTCTTGCCACCGTCGACTTCGGACCATGACAGTTTGACGTCGTCGCCGCTGATCGATCCGCGGACCTGGAACTCGCCGTACTCCGACGTCGTGTGACCGGTGATCCGAGGACCTTCCTGCGTCAGATAGATCTTCACTTCCTGCGGTCCGAGCGGCGTGATGTAGGACGCTTCCCATTCGCCGGTGACATTGGCCTGGACCATGACGATCGCGGTGGCGATCACGAGGAGGGCAACACGGATCATGCCTCCATTATGCCGCGGATCTGGTAGCCTCTCCGCCCATGAAAGTTTTGACGATCACCACCCTGTGTGCCGCCGCCGCGACCCTCGCCCTCGCGCAGGACGCCGTCGTGGCCCGGGCCCGCGCGATTCACCAGCGTATTCTGACGCTCGACACCCACGAGGACATCGACCCGCAGAACTTCTCGACCGACTGCAACTACACCATGCGGCTGACGACTCAGGTCAACCTGCCGAAGATGAAGGAGGGCGGCCTCGACGTATCGTTCTTCATCGTCTACGTCGGCCAGCCCGATCCGGCGACGACGCCGGACGCGCTGCAGCCGCCGGGGTATGAGCGCGCGTACCGCGCCGCCGTCGCCAAATTCGAGGCGATTCACCGGTTGACGGAGAAGATCGCGCCTGGCGACATCGAGCTCGCGTATACGCCGGCCGACGTCAGGCGCATTGCGCAGCGCGGCAGGAAGGTCGCCGTGATCGGGATCGAGAACGGCTACCCGATCGGCACCGATATCGGACGCGTGAAGGAGTTCTACGATCGCGGCGGCCGCTACATGTCGCTCGCCCACAACGGGCACAATCAACTGGCCGATTCGCAGACCGGCGAGGCGTCGGGCGTGTGGCAGTGGGGCGGCCTGTCACCGCTCGGCCGCCGCGTGATCGAGGAGATGAACCGCCTCGGCATGATGGTCGATGTGTCGCATCCGTCGAAGGGCGCGATTCTCGAAGCGATCGGTGCGTCGAAGGCCCCGGTGATCGCCTCGCATTCATCGGTGCGCCGGCTCGCCGATCAGAGCCGCAATATGGACGACGAGCTCCTGATGGCTGTCAAGACCAACGGCGGCGTCGTCCAGATCAACGCCGTTTCGGAATTCATCAAGGCCGACCCGAAAGAGCGGGCGCCGGCGATTGCGAAGCTGCGCGAGGAGTTTGGCGTCGGGTCGGGCGGCGCCGGGCGCACCGGGGGGCCGGCGGGATTTCGGTGTCCGGTTGAGGGCGCCGGCGGGTCACGAGGATCGCGCGCCCTGCCAGAGCGACAGGGGAGCGCGGAGTTCCAGCAGCGGCTGGCGGAGATCGATCGGCGGTGGCCCGCCGCGCCGCGGGCGACCGTCAAGGACTACGTCGATCACATCGACTACGCGGTGAAGTTGATCGGGATCGACCACGTCGGCATCGCCTCGGACTTCGACGGCGGCGGCGGCATCGAGGGCTGGAACAGTGCGGCCGAGTCGTTCAACGTCACCCTCGAGCTCGTCCGCCGCGGGTACACCGAAGAACAGATCGCCAAGATCTGGGGCGGCAACCTCCTCAGGGTCTGGAGCGAAGTCGAGCAGGTGGCGCACGCGATGCCGGCGGGCCGGTGACCGCGTCGCGCCGGGCTGGCGGGGCTACCCGCGCAGCCTGGCGGCGCGTGCTTTGAGGGTCGCGGCCAGCAGACGGAACCGCTCGGCGTCGATGCCGGTGGCCGACCGCGCGTCGCGGTCCAGTTCCGCTGCGAGCGCATCGAGGCGATCGAGGATCGCCGCCGCGCCCGGTTCCTTCCCCGTCTGCACGAGGTCGGCGCGGTCCAGCGCCGCGCGGACCGTCCGGGCGCGGCTGTCCGCGACGGCTTTGGTCCGCGTCAGCTGGTCGAGGTACGCACGCGCCACGGCCGGGGCGTCAGGCCACCGGAGGCGCTGCTGCTCCTGGATATTCACCTCGCCCGGCCCGATGAGGGTCGCGGCGTCGATCTCATTCTGGGTGACGTATTCGCTCGGGATCAGGCGGAAGATGTCGATCCCCCGGGCAATCTCCGAGGCGTAGATGTAGCCGTTGTACCAGTACGCCGACCAGTAGCCGCCGACGATCAGGTTCTTCGCGTCGATCGGGCCGCGGTCGAAGTACGCAATCTCGACCGGACGGGCCGAATCGGTGAAGTCGAACACCGAGACCCCGCCTTGATACCAAGCCTGCGCCATGATGTCGCGCCCCGGCACCGGGATGAGCGATCCGTTGTGGGCGACGCAGTTCTCCTGCTCGGTCTGGACCGCCGGCATCTTGAAGTACCCGCGGAACACCAGCTTCTTGTCGACGATATCGAAAATCGCATCGGCGCCCCACGTCGGCGGGTCGGTCGCCCGGCACCGCGGCCGCGTGCCGCCGCCCCACTCGTCGGTGAAAATCACCTTCGTGCCGGTGTTGTTGAAGGTCGCCGAGTGCCAGTAGGCAAAGTTCTTGTCGGTCGCGAAGTCGAGCCGCTTCGGATGCACCGGATCCGAGATGTCGAGGAGCAATCCGTTGCCGGAACAGGCGCCCGCCGCGAGGCCGATCTCGGGATAGGCGGTGATGTCGTGACACTGGTTGGTTTCCGAGGTCTTCTGCGTCCCGGTGCCGTGATCGCCGCCCGCCCACAGCCCTGCGATCTTGCCGGTGGTGAGATCGGCGAAAATGCGCGGCCGATTGACGACGGCCGCCTGGTCGGGGTGCGCCAGCGGGACTTTGATCACGTCGATGCTGAACAGGGCGGTGTCGGGATCCTCGTCCGGCTTGAGACCGGAACAGCCCGCGAGCTCTTCGGCCGAGCGAACCGAACTCGTCCCCGACCCGTACACGTAGAGATTCGCGGGATCCTTCGGATCGGTGACGAGCGTGTGGGTGTGCGAGCCGCGGCACGTTTGAACCGCCGCGATCTGGCGCGGTTTGTCGAGGTCCGTGATGTCGAAGATGCGCACACCGCGGAACCGTTCCGCGCTGACCTTGTCGGCGATCCCGCCGACGCCGCAATCGACGCGGCCGCGTGTCTGTTCGACCGACATGAACAGCAGGTTGCCGTGGACCGACACATCGCCCTGCCCGCCCGGGCACACGACCGACGCGAGCAGTTTCGGCCGCCGGCCGTTCTCCACGTCGTAGGTATTGAAGCCGTGGAAATTTCCCATGAAGACGTGCGTCCCGCTGAACGCGAGGTCGGAGTTCGCGAAGGCAAGCATGTTCGCCAGCTCCGGGCGCGGCCGGTCGGGATCCGGCGGGGGCGGCGGGGCGTCGGTCTCGCGCTCGGACGGCATCGGGGTCCCGGCCGGCGCCCCGGGATCGTAGAACCCCTCCGGCTTCGGCAGCGTGGCCACTTTCTCGAGATTCTTTACCGCTTCGCCCGCGTCCATGTAGCCCGGCTTGAGCCCGACCCGCGGATCGCGGGTGGCCGGCGGCATCGGCCGCTGCTGGGCGGTCAGGACGGCGCCCACACAGAGGCCCCAGAGAACGGCGGCGACACCCTGCACCGTCGGTCTCATTTGACCTCCCTCAACATGCCGGCCATGCGGGCGATTTCCGCACTCTGGTCCGCCTCGACGTCCGACGCGAAGCCAAAGATGGTCGAATCCTGCGCCGCGCCAGGCGTCTCGAGCAGGTCCTGCAC